>CAYNKN010000244.1:0-5324 GCA_964397805.1 uncultured Chryseolinea sp.
ATACCAAAACCTGGCAGTAGTATTTCTCTGCTGGAGCCCGCGTTGTAAAGACCTTTAATAAAAAATTTATTTTTCGTGGCGAAGAGTTCTGCATCGGCTTTCGTGGTTCGGTACAACGTATCGTACACATATTTTTGAATGAGGAAATCTTCATTCGGATCATTTCGGAATGCTTCACGCAAGGCATCATTAAACGGTTCGAGGTATGGAAATATAATTAGTCCGGTAGTGGTGTTGATGGTAATGCCTTCAACAAAATCAAAGTTTCCATCGGGCTGAGGGTCATTAACGGGGTTTAATTGATCGAGACCTAATACCTGAATAAGTTGTTGATTACGGACGTTTACTCCTTCTTGTATTTGTGGGTTATCAATACCGGTGCGGTCATCGCGATAGATAATGCGGAGTTGAAAGCCTTCACGGGAGAGCTGCGTTACGTTCAGATTGTAAATGTTTTTCATCATCAAATCCCAAGTAGGAATGATGCGTCTGTTGGCATCGCGAATGGCAACTTTCCGTGGGCGCAGTAATTTTAAAAAAATCACTTCACTATCTCTTAAGCTGGTGTAGTCTTCTGAAAGTTCACCTACTTTAAACGAGCGACCGTTGTACGTATACTCATAAGCCACAGCTAAGGCTTCATCATTTTGAAGTTTACGAGTTAAGGTAATGTATCCAAGTTGAGGATGGAAGGTGTATTCTGTTGGCGATAATTTTCGGGCACCTGTTATTTTTTCAAAATCTGTTCCGTTATTATTCTCTCCGGCAAAATAATTTTCAAGGGTTGTGTTAATGGCATCCGGATCTCGACTTTGTGTGCGTAAGAAATCAAATAAATCATTCGATCCGTTGGCATTTGGTAGTGTAACACCGCGTGTATTTACAGCTTGATTATAAATTCTTCGGCCTTCACCCAAGTCCATCGTACCTAAAACATTTCGCAAGGTTTGTGTATCGTTATTTCTATTTAAAACATACACCTCTACACGCGTTACGTTTACACCCGAAATAATTTGTGGTAGTGCGCCAATCCATCTTCTGTAATTATCACGAAAGAAATGACCTAAAAAGAAGTGACGGTTCTCATCGTAGTTGGAGCCAATGATTTCAAAAGGTCTGCCTTGCCCAGCTCCTCCTGGGCCACCACCACCTCCAATTTGAATCGAGGATGTTTTGCCTCGTTGTGTGGTGGCAATGGTGGTAACATTTAATTTTCCAAACTGCATTTGTGCCTTTACACCAAACAGGTTTTGAGCACCTTGAATAAGTGTGTTGTTTAGCGGCAGACTAACATTTCCGATTTCGAGTTTCTGAAGGATGTCTTCTTTAAAACCAGTGTACTCCACCTTCATACTATTTTGAAAGTCGAAGGAGTTGTTGTTATCAAAGTTGGCACTAACGGCAAGCTTCTCACCAATCTTACCCACTACGCTCATGTTTATTTGCTGATCGAATTCAAAGCCACCATTGCGTTGCTGGCGAATAGGTATTTGCGGATTATTTATTTTTTGAAACTGGCCACCAAAATCGAGGGTAACAAAGCCACGTGGAATGAGCTCAACATAACTTCCACCAAAAATGCGATCGAATACCGGACTAATATAAATTTTTGGGATAATCCCTCGTTCGCTCACAGCACTCTCGCCATCGAGCGCGCGAGATCGGTCTTGCCAATAGCTTTTAAGTATTTGCCGGTCTTGATATTGTTTAAATTCTTCGAACGACATACTAGAAGTGGGTCGATAATTTACTTCTCCAATTTTTTCGTAGATGGTATAATTTAAGGCGGTGTCAATCTCGACATCGAGTTTGAGTTGATCTTTTAAAAATAAAGGTGATTGTGAACCTTGATTAGAGAAGGGATCTCCGTATCGATCGGTTAATCGATAGGTAGGTCTACGGCTGGGTTGGTAAGTTTCTTTTCGTAATGAGTCTGGTTTAGTTACACGTGTGGTGTCCTGGCGTTGCGCCTGGGTAGTAATAGATGTTGCTGTAGTAAACAGGACCGCCAACAAGGGGCCGAGTGCAAAGACAACCTTATTCTGCCGTGTAAAAAGAGTCAAACGTACTATGCGTTTTTAAGAGCCTGCTTAACTAAATCTTCTAATGTAATGGTATTTCCTGATTTTTTCAGGACGCTATCTACACTTTTCTCGGCTGCAGCTTTGGGTAACCCGAGCGTGAGCAGAGCAGATAACGCTTCCCTTCTAATGGTATTGTGTACCCCTCCTGAAATTGCTGGTTGGGTTTCATCCCAACTTTCCTTTTTAAGTTTATCCTTTAGGTCGATAATAACCCGTTGTGCTGTTTTACCTCCAATACCTTTTATGCTTTGCAGCGCTGCGATGTCTTCGCGCAAAATGGCCGATTTTATTTCCTGGCTATTCATATACGAGAGCATAACTATGGCGGTGCTGGGACCTACACCGTTTACAGAGATTAGTTGCTGAAAAAGCTTTTTCTCGCTTTCGTTACTAAATCCGAACAGCACGTGGGCATCTTCGCGAATGGAGAGGTGTGTAAAAAGTGAAATATTTTCCTGCTCCTTAATTTCCGAAAAGGTTTGCAACGAAATGTGCACCAAGTAGCCCACACCATTTACATCAATAATGACGTGTGTTGGGTCTCGTTGAACCAGTTTTCCTTTTAGAAAGGCAATCATACGGTTTAGGTTTTTAAGCCCATCGGTTATAATGTAAGCTTATTGCTGAAGCAAAATAACCGATGGGGTTTAATACTTATAGATGATCATTTTGTTCGTGCAGTTGGGCATCTACAACAGCGATGGCTGCTATATTTACTATTTCGCGAATAGAGCTACCTAATTGCAACACGTGCACTGGTTTTTTCATACCTAATAAAATGGGGCCTATAGCTTCTGCGCCACCAAACTCCATTAATAATTTGTAAGCAATGTTACCCGATGCCAAGTTTGGAAATATTAATGTATTAGCGCCATCTTTTACCAAGCGACTAAACGGAAATGTTTCTTCTTGAATAGTAGTGTTCAATGCTACGTTGGCTTGAATATCTCCCTCTACAATAAGATCAGGATTTTTAGCACGTGCTAGTCTAACAGCTTCTCGGGCTTTGTCAGGCACTTCACCTTTTGACGAACCGAAGTTGGAGTACGACAACGCGGCTATGCGTGGATCCATATCGAAAAATTTAACACCACGCGCAGTAAGCTCAATAATTTCGGCTAGTTGCTGCGCATCGGGGTTTACATTTACCGTAGTATCGGCTAGAAAGAAAGTGCCTCTTTTACCGATAATAATGTACATACCGGCAACCCGATTTACACCGGGTGCTGTGCCAATAATTTGTAACGAGGGTAAAATAGTTTTTGGATAATCTTTGGTTAGTCCACTCACTAATGCATCGGCATCACCATGCTCAACCATCATAGCTGCATAGTAATTACGTTCGCGCATTAAGCGTTCGCAGTCTTGATACGTTAGTCCTTTACGCTGGCGTTTAGCATAAAATACTTCGGCATATCGCCTCACTGTTTCTTCCTCATCGCGTGGGTAGTAAATAGGGCAGTCGTGCAGATCGAGTTTGTGTTCTTCGATTAATCGTAAGATTTCTGTTTTATTGCCCAGTAATATCGGATGGGCTATACCTTCATCTTTTAATACTTGAGCGGCCTTTAAAATTTTATGATGGGTAGCTTCCGCAAAGACAACACGTTTCGGATTTTGCTTGGCTCGGTCGATTACTCTCGACATAAGTTTTTGATCGATACCAATACGTTTTTGTAATTCGCTGTGGTAGGCGGCCCAATCGGTAATCGGATTTTTAGCTACTCCCGATTCAATTGCTGCTTTAGCAACAGCCGGAGAAATGGTGGTAATTAATCGGGTATCTAATGGCTTTGGTATAAGGTAGTCTCTACCAAATTGTATGCGGTCTGTTCCATAGGCTTTTACCACCATGTCGGGAACAGGTTCTTTCGCCAATTCGGCTAGTGCTCGAACGGCTGCCAGTTTCATTTCTTCATTAATTTCTTTTGCCCGAACATCTAGCGCACCACGAAAAATGTAAGGGAATCCTAAAACATTGTTTACCTGATTAGGATGATCGGAACGACCTGTAGCCAAAATGGCATCGGCTCTTGTTTTTCTCGCTAGATTATAATCGATCTCTGGGTTTGGGTTGGCCAGCGCAAACACAATCGGATTGGAGGCCATGTTATTTAAGTCTGTTGGAGTAATCGCATCAGCTACTGAAAGGCCAACAAAAACATCGGCACCTTTAAGCGCATCTTGCAGGGTGTCTAATTTTAAGTGCGTAACGAATAGTTTTTTGATGTCATCCAGATTTTCGCGGCTTGTGTTAAGTACACCTTTGCTATCGCACATAATGATGTTCTCTTTACGCGCACCCAACGCCATATAAAGCTTAGTGCAACTCACTGCGGCTGCTCCGGCTCCGTTTACTACAATGCGTATATCTTCTATTTTTTTTCCAACCAGTTCGAGCGCATTAATAAGGGCTGCTGATGATATGATAGCCGTACCGTGTTGGTCGTCATGCATAATCGGAATGCTCATCTGCTCGCGCAGCGCTGTCTCAATCTTAAAGCACTCAGGAGCTTTTATATCTTCCAGATTAACGCCTCCAAAAGTGGGTTCTAAAGCCTTTACAATTTTGATGAATTCATCGGGGTCTTCTTCGTCAATCTCAATATCAAATACATCGATACCGGCAAACTTTTTAAAGAGTACACCTTTACCCTCCATAACAGGTTTCGATGCCTCGGGGCCAATGTTGCCCAAGCCAAGTACAGCAGTTCCGTTAGAAATAACCGCGACTAGATTACCTTTTGCGGTGTATTTATAAACATCATCTTTATTTGCGGCAATTTCTTTACAGGGTTCGGCAACACCTGGCGAGTAGGCCAATGCCAGATCACGCTGTGAACTAAGTACTTTTGTGGGTACAACCTCAATTTTGCCGGGTTGACCTTGTGTATGATAATTAAGGGCGTCTTCTTTTCTTATTTTAATCGACATAAAGAAAATATTTTAAGGTGCCAAAGATAAGAATCGGTACCAAAACACCGTAGTTTAAATGGCCGTTCAGGTAATTGTTTCGCGATGCTGTGAAAAGCTTGCGGAATAGCCTTATCTTAATTAAATACTTAACCTGTTAGCTTTTCCGAATATGTCGCTAAAAATCTGGTTTAAAGATAGGCTCATCTACACGGTTGTGATGATAATTGGTTTGCTCATGGTAGTAAATGCCATACTAATTTATCAAAACGGTCGTGTTATTGAAGAAAATAAAAATCTGGTTGAAGAAGCCACACGCATTAAGGT
>CAYNKN010000245.1:0-5290 GCA_964397805.1 uncultured Chryseolinea sp.
ATTTATTATAGGAATTCCAATGATGTATAATGCAAGCTTTTTAGTGCTTATACCAATAGTATACACGTTCAGTTTTGTTTCAAGAATTCCGCTTTTGCAGTTAGGGATTCCATTGTCTGCATCACTCTCTGTAGCTCATGGATTCTTACCGCCACATCCTGCACCTGTTGTTGTAGCTGATATGTATCAGGCTGATATTAACTCGGTTTTTGTTTACGGACTGGTGTTAAGTATTCCGGCAATTTTTTTCACGGGAGTTCTGCTGCCAAAGCTTTTCACCAAAATGGAGGTGACTCTGCCACAGCATTTGTTCAAACCATACGTTCCTACACAACGACTCCCCTCATTTGGACTTAGTTTGTTCTGCGCTGTATTTCCATTTATGCTGATGACAATAGCAGCACTCACACCCAAAGAATACGAAGTAATTCAAGTGATAGGGACACCAAGTGTAAGTTTATTCCTTTCAGTTTTATTGGGGCTCTATCTATTAGGTATTAAAGAAGGAAGGAAAATGAGTGAACTCATGACTAACTTATCAGAGGCCGCATCTAGTATCGCCATGATCATTCTCATTATTGCTGTAGGAGGTGCTTTCAAACAAGTTTTAACAGATGGTGGAGCAGCTGATTACATCAGAACGCTATTTGAAAATATTTATATTAACCCGCTGGTACTGGGGTGGGTACTAGCCGCAGTTATTCGGATGTTGTTAGGTTCAGCCACGGTGGCAACAGTTACTGCTGCTGGCATAATGGCACCTATCGTTTCTGCTTCACCTGTTTCAAAAGAATTGCTGGTTCTGGCAACAGGTTCGGGTAGTTTAATGTTTTCTCATTTTAATGATATCGGTTTCTGGATGTTTAAAGAATATTACAACGTTACGATTAAACAAACCTTTCAAATATGGACAGTAATGGAATGCATTGTTGCCATTACCGGTCTAATAGGTTGCCTCATTTTAAATCAAATTTTCTTTAACTAAAAATAAACGTTATGCTTACTCACAAGGCAAAAAACAAGTTAGACGCGCTGAGTTCGTTTCTCCAATCGACTAAAAATAGTATCGTTATAGATGGGGATACACACCCAACCGATCTAATACGATTAGAAGGCGAAATCCGTAGAAAATATGAGTCTAATCAGAATTACTATCACGGTAGGCCTATAAGTCATGAAGAGTTATTAAAAGAAATGGAGGCCTCTGGCGTTGATATGGCACTTACGTGGCAGAATCCAGCGGCCATTCAATACACGCAAGATAAGCAAGTGAACTTTCAAAAATTGTTGCAAGTCAATCAAGACATTGCTGCCAATGCTGAAAAGTTTCCTCAGAAATTTATACCAGCAGGTTGGACAGATCCAAAAGCTTTAGGAATTGATAATGCATTGAAACTAGTAGAGATTTGTGTTCGTGAGCTAGGATTCCCGATTGTTAAAATGAACCCCGCACAGAATGGTTATGCGATTGATTCGGAAGAAGTAGTTATTATCATAAACGATATCGTGAAACTTGGTGCTACTCCCGCACTACACTTTGGTGGTGATACTATATTTACACCAGCCAGTGGATTAAAACGACTTGCCACCCTACACCCTAACCACCCATTAATCGGTGTGCACATGGGTGGAGGAGGCTCTCATTATGTGGAAGGTGAAGACCTTTACATTCAAACAAGAGAGCTCGGTTTACAAAACCCAAATTTATTTTTTATCCTAAGTGCAAAACGGGATTGTCATATCGAAAGTGATTTAATTTATTACACCCTAGCAGGAAGACCCTTTACCGATAACTTGGCTTGCGGAAGTGATGCACCATATGGTAAGGTTTCTTGGAATTATGGTGGTTTTGAAAAAATGTTCCAAAGTTTATCGCGCGGAGATGTACATCCAGATAAACGCATGCAGCACAACCCAACGTTATTTACTCAAGAAGTTATCCAAGGGTATATGGGAAGAAATCTTGCCAATTTGGTAATCTCCTCCTGCCAGCGAGTTCTTGGAGTTCATAAAGTAATTGAAATTGACTCTTTTTCATAGTAATGGCTGGTGTAAACTTTTATGAATAAAACCAGTAATGAAAATTGGGAAGGTGAAAATGTTAATCTAGAATCATGAAAGTCTATGTTTTCCTTCTAAGTTTCGTAACCATTATTAGTTCATCTTTTTAATGATAAATAAAATATGACTTGATCTTGTTATACTATTATGAATAGATCATCTTGAAAATACGATGAAACGCCTTGATAAATATGTAACTAAAATTTCTCAACAAATTAATTCGTGATAGCGATGAGGGATAAAAAGGTTAGTCACTTGTAGCGCGATACTCTCAAGAACTTGGTAAGTCATGGCAGTATCAGATCATCTCTTTAAAGTTTTGAATTGACTAAATTCAAACAACGTTACCGGTAACGATTTTTTATTAATCTTTTCCTAATCATTTGATTTTCACTTGTTATTAATTTTTTCATTTAGAATTTCAACAGAGTAATTAATCTTCTAGGTAATTCTTTAACTAAACTCTTATGATATGAAAAAATGCTTATTACTATTATTAATGGTGGTGATGGTTTTGCCACTATTTTCGCAAAGTCTCACAGTTGATGACTTAGTTTATGGTCATATAGGACCCAGCTATAGAGATGCTGGGCAATTTGGAGTTCCTTGGGGAAAACATGAAGCTCCTTTGCGCGGAGTTCCAACTAACTATGATTGGGCCAATGGTGCACGTCCCGGATCATGGATGAATTATGGTTCAAATAGTGCAATTACATCTTGGGGTCAAGTTTATGAAATTGCAGGGGACTCCCCGGAAAGAAACGTTCGTGTTCAAATTAGAAATTTCAAAGCGTATGCTTACGTAAACGCTCAGTGGGTAATTTTGGAAGAAGATTCTGAAGCTCTACAAGCCGGCTGGTACTCAGAAGATTTTACTACTAGTGCGGGTTGGACTACATCGAGAGAAGAGCCATCAATTAATGGTGGAGGCAGAAGCTTTGAACCGAAAGTGGGCTATAATATACACTTTTGGACTTCTAAATGGCCAAGATCTACTATTCCCTCAGGTGCGCAAGCTTTTTACGTGGTGTGCGAAGCTCGACTTATTCCTGATACTAATCCGAATGTAGACCTATCTAATGCTAAATATCTAATAGGTGTTTCTAATGATTATTACCCAACAACAACTTCTTCAGGCCATGGTCCCTGGCCCTCTCTTTCGATTTCAAGGCACACTTATGTAACCGCACAATGGAAGTCTTTTAATTCTTATATCGGAGGACAAACACCTACTTCCGACCAAATGTACAGAAATGACATCTTAAGCAGACCTTTACCACCAGGCGTAGGAACTTCAGGTAATGTAGCTGTCTCTAGTGTTTCTGTCTCTCCAACATCGGCAACGATTACGGTTAACAGTACCCAACAATTAACAGCAACGGTAGCGCCATCCAACGCTACTAATAAGAATGTAAGCTGGAGTTCCAGCAACACTTCTGTAGCAACAGTTAATAGTAGTGGTTTAGTAACAGGTGTGGCTGCTGGTTCTGCAACCATCACGGTAACTACTCAAGACGGTGCCAAAACAGCTACATCCGTAATCACTGTTTCTCCACCCAATTCTGGGGGTTTATATTCCGAAAATTTCAATAGCGGCAGTGCTTTAGGTTGGTCCGTGATTAATGGAACTTGGTCAGTGATCGGAGGAGAATACTATAACAGTTCTTCTGCAGCAAATGAATTAAGTATTTACAACACTCAAACGTTCTCTAATTATACGTATTCTGCAAAAGTTAAACCTATGTGGGATAACTGGTACGGACTGGTGTTTAATTATCAAGATCAAAACAACTACTATTATGTATGGTTAAAAGCCTCAACAAATATTGAATTAAGAAGAGTTCTAAATGGTATCACTTCAACATTGGCAACCAGTACTTATACGGGGGGAGGTCAAGGGGTTTACTCTACGATTGAGGTAAACAACAATGGTTCTCAGACTTCTCTAAAAGTAAATGGAGCGAACGTTTTTACTAATGTTTCTACAGCGAATTGGGCTAATGGAAAGATAGGGTTCTGGACTGACTGGAACCCTGTTTATTTTGATGATGTTAGTGTTGTTGCTAATGTTATTGCAGTAACAGGCGTAAGTGTATCTCCAACCTCGGCAACAATTGTAATAGGAGGTTCGCAACAATTAACCGCTATGGTAGCGCCCTCTAATGCAACCAATAAAGCGGTAAACTGGAGCTCAAGTAACACTTCTATTGCCACCGTAAACAGCAATGGTGTGGTAACAGTAGTTGCACCAGGATCTGCAACTATTACAGTAACTACTCAGAATGGAAACTATACAGCCACGAGTGCAATAACAGTTCCTTCAACAAGTTATAGTGAAAATTTTAATGACAACACTGCCCAAGGATGGGTAGTACTTAATGGTACGTGGAACGCTACCAGTAATCAATATTATAACTCCAGTACAAGCGCAAATGAACGATCGTATTATAATAGCGAAACATTTTCGAACTATGTTTATACAGCTAAGGCACGACCAACTTGGAATAATTGGTATGGTATGATATTTAATTTCCAAGATGCAAGTAACTATTACTATGTGTTTTTAAAAGCATCTGTTAATATCGAATTGCGAAGGGTGCAAAATGGAGTTACCACTACATTATTTACAGGAACTTATTCAGGTGGTGGACAAAATCAATGGTCTACTGTTGATATAACGAATAATGGAACAACTACTTCGGTAAAAGTTAATGGCGGAGTTGTCTTTAATAATGTATCGACACCTGCATGGACTTCTGGTAAAATCGGTCTCTGGACAGATTTCTGCCCGGTATATTTTGATGACATGGAAGTAAGTGCATCTGCGGGAGGAAGTGGAAGAGTAAGTTTTGAAAGTGCCTTACCTTTTAGTGAGCAGGAAGTAATAAATATAACCCTGTCACCTAATCCAGTTCGGGCTAGTGAATCACTAACGCTTTACACACCGGGTTCAGGTGAAAAAGTTTACATTACTATCTCCGATAGCCACGGAAGATTGGTATACGAGAGGACTACTGTAGAAGAGAAGGAAATACATATTCGACCTGATCTTTCTAGCAGAGCGAAAGGTATCTACTATTTAAAAATGATATCGAAGGATCGAGTCATACATAGAAAGGTGGTAGTGCAGTAATTATTTCGACATCGATTATGGTTAACAGAGTCAATCAATTGAAATTTTGATGGCTTAACTATGATCGATGTTTTTAAAAGACAGAATATCTGCAAG
>CAYNKN010000246.1:0-5251 GCA_964397805.1 uncultured Chryseolinea sp.
GTCAACATGAATAATACCTCCGGTATCTTCCAATAATTCGGAGAGGCAATTTAAATGTCCTCCGGCTCCATGATCGTGGATAGAAACAATGGGATTGCGCTCGGCTTCTACCATAGCGCGGATGGCATTCATGGCGCGCTTTTGCATTTCCGGATTTGATCGCTGAATGGCATTAAGTTCAATGGCATTACCATACTCACCGGTAGCTACCGAAGATACTGCACCTCCGCCCATACCGATACGGTAATTGTCGCCACCTAATAAAACGATTTTATCACCTTCTTGCAGGCGTTCTTTCTTACTGTCTTGTGCTTTACCAAAGCCAACACCACCGGCTAACATAATTACTTTATCGAAACCATATTTTTTGTCGCCTTCAAAATGTTCGAAGGTTAATACGCTTCCGCAGATGAGTGGCTGCCCGAACTTATTACCAAAATCAGATGCACCATCAGACGCTTTTATTAAAATTTCTTCCGGTGTTTGATAGAGCCATTTGCGTTCAGCAAATTTCTCCTCCCAAACTCGCCCTTCACCCAAGCGTGGATAGGAGGTAATGTACACTGCTGTTCCTGCCAAGGGCAAAGAGCCTTTTCCGCCAGCTAGTCGATCGCGTATTTCGCCACCTGCTCCAGTAGCTGCTCCATTGAAGGGCTCTACAGTGGTTGGAAAATTATGTGTTTCAGCCTTGAGTGAAATGACAGAGTCGATATCCTTTATTTCAAAGTAGGCTGCTTTATCGTGTTGTGTTGGAGCAAACTGTTCAATACGTGGCCCTTGCACAAAAGCCACATTATCTTTATAGGCCGATACCAGATAATTGGGGTTTTCGGTTGATGTTTTTTTGATGAGTTGAAATAACGTAGCCTCTTTTTCTACGCCATCAATAATAAATGTTCCATTAAAAATTTTGTGCCGGCAGTGTTCAGAGTTAACCTGCGAGAATCCAAAAATTTCGCTGTCGGTAAGCTTCCGACCTACTTGTTTTCGAACATCATTGAGGTACTCAATTTCTTCTGTGCTTAGTGCGAGCCCTTGTTCCTGACTGTAGGTCGCAATATCATCGATTTCAATAATCGGTTCGGGCGAATGGTTGATAGTAAAAATGTCTTGATCGAGTTGTGTATAAAGCACTTGCAGCATCCGATCGTAGTGCGTATCGACATTTTCTACGCGTTTAAATTCTTCAATTCGTAGGATACCTTGAATGCCCATCGTTTGGGTAATCTCCACGGCATTGGTACTCCAGGGAGTAATCATTTCTTTCCGAGGTCCAATAAAGTAACCGTTAAGTACGGGCTCGTTAATCGGCTCGGCTCCACTAAAAAGCCAAATCAATTTTTCAATATCTACAGCAGGCAAAGGGTGAGATGTGCCCACTGCATAAAGGGCGGTGGAGGGTGAGCCAAAGAATAAAATCATGGAATCCAAGCGGTTTATTTCGATGCGCAAAACTACAAGTATTTACCTGAAATGCTTTTTTTTCTGCACGCAATGCAACTACTTTGAGAAAATATAATTCTTACACTTTATGAAATCGTTGGTTGTTAGTCTGGCACTTTTGATGAGTGTTTTTGCCCTTTTTGCTCAAGAGAATAAAACATATGAAGATGAGTACGCGTATCTGGATGCTGGACCTGTGTTTAATGCTGGTTTAGGACTTGGATTAGATTACGGAGGGATAGGTACCCGGCTATCGTTAACCCCTCAGAGAGGGTTGGCGTTGTTTGCTGGCTTAGGTTACAATTTTGTAGGTTTTGGATTTAATGGCGGTTTATCTGTTCGATTACTTCCTGATAAGCAAGTTAGTCCCACGTTGCTCGCCATGTACGGTTACAATGCTGTGATTTTAGTTGATGGGTTAAGCGAACTTAATGATGCCTACTATGGCGTATCAATTGGAGCCGGGGTTGAATTTAGATCAAGCCGCAATAACAATTTTTGGAACCTGGAGATTTTACTGCCCTTTCGTTCGCAGGCATTTCGGGATGATTGGGATGCCATTAATCAAAATCCGTTGATTGAAGTCACTAATTATTTACCGGTTACCTTTAGTGTAGGGTATCACTTTTCGTTACGCTAACATACGGTAGAATAGTCTCCCCTTTTACTAGTTGATGATGTTCTGTAGGCAAACTTATAACGCGTGTATATTTTAGCTTTTTGCTAAATTTTACAATGGCTGAGTAGGGTATAACCCGATCGTTGGTGGCCAAAATAAAAATTGTTTCTAGGTTATGTGTGTTGATTTGCTTAGCCAGTTTGTTTTGCGATACCGTAAGTTTTCGAAAGGCTATCCAACTTGTATAAACAAGCCATCTTCGTTTATCTGTTTTAAGCTGATACGTTGCAAACACGTGTAATTTTCGACTTATCAAACCCAAGCGATGTGTTAATCGAATGAGTGAAAGTATATGGTGGCTTTTTCGTACGAGCATTTTAAAACACCACCGTGATAGTTGAGTAGATGTAGCTAAAGAATACCAAAAACTTCTTTGAATACCATCGGGAGCAACAAGGTATACCTGTTCAATGAGCAATGGAAAGTTCATCACTATCTGTAAAGCAAAGCGAGCACCTAAGCTTAATCCAACTAGGGAAAATTTAGTGAGGTTATGTGTGTCTAGAAAATTATGAAAAATGCTTTTCCAATCAGCAGGCATTACGGGTTTTTGGTCATTTGTCCAATAACTATCACCATGAAAATATAAATCGAATACGTAAATGGTATATGTTTCTTTCAATGATTGTACAAAGGCGGTGAAGTCGTTCTTACTCTGACCGATACCATGAAACACGATGAGTATGTTAGCTCCATTCCCTAATTGTCGGTAGCTAAGTGTAGAATGCTGATGCACCAAAATCCGATCAACAAAGGCAGGTTCTGTTAACATGTAGCAAGTAAAGTACGGTTGGTTGTCACACAGTAATTTCCATGGTAAGAAACAAAAATCTCGCAATGAAACAATAGCACAGCTAGTTGAACTGTGTACGCTGGGCTGTTAATCCTCAACCTGAGTAATTATTGTGGGGTCACATGTACACGAAGCCGTGAAAAAGTGTAGTGAAACATGCGTAAAAGCATAAATACATTCATGGCATTATTTTTTCTAAAGCGAGTTTCTAAACTCATTAGTTATGGACTATCTAATAATTTTTCTTGCGTTTGTTATGGCTTACGTGGTTTTTATATTCGTTGCGTTACGGTTGGCAAAACTTTTTTTTCCACACGTAGAAACTGATGAATTGACCTTTAAGCCCAACAAACCAAAGGTGCGTCATAGCAGACGTTAAAGAACCATTACGTATTTGTATGGATTTAGAGGCTGGGAATTTCCCAGCCTCTTTTATTTTGTTGGGATCATCTACACTATGTGGAATTTCTTCACTGTTTTTCAGTATTCCAGATTGTGATAAATTTTCCAATTGATTGATTTACAATAATTTAAGATTTGTTTGTTGGCTGGCATTGTTATTTCAATTAATGAGGCAGCTAACTTAAATAGTTAGTTTAAAGGATAAGTAAAAAATAAATCAAAAATAGTTAAACCCTTACGACATGAACACAACAATGAAAGTTTTAGGTGGGTTTCTTTTAGGAACTGCCATAGGTACAGTAACCGGTCTATTAGTTGCTCCAGATTCTGGCGAAAGAACAAGAAAATTATTAACGAAGAAGTCGAAGAAATTTTCTAAGGAAGCTTTTGAAACAGCTAACGACTACATCAATCAGTTTAAAAAAGAATACAACAAGCAAATCGATAACTATGCTGAAAACGGCAAAGTTAAAGTTGACTCTGTTCGTGAAGCCATTAAGCTTTAAGTGTTTTTAAAATCAATCGTTTACCAATTTTAATGATAAATCTAAGCGTATGAAAACCATTGCCAGAATAGTCGTTATGTTAATGCTTACATACGGCATAGTTAGTTTAACCAGCTGCACAAATTCATCTAAAAATGATATGGCGCAAGTAGAAGTAGAAGAAAATTTTGAAGATGAGCGTGAGCAATTAGAAGATGAATTATTGGAACTTCAGGATAATATCAATAATAAACTCGAGGCCATTGAAGATAAATCGGAAGAAGCTACTGACGAAGTTCGATCGAAGCTAGCCGATGTACGTGAAAAATTAGAACGCGACAGAAATGATGTTCAAGTTATTTTGAACAATGTTTCTCAAGCCTCTGCCGAAACTTGGAGTGACGTGCGGGAAGGTGCACGAAACACCTTCCAGGATGTGAAGAAGGAAGTTGGAGAATTGAGTACTCAGCTTACTGAAGTATTCGAATCCGAATAATAATCTCACTCCGATTCAAGGCTGCCCTACATAGTATTAGGGCAGCCTTTTTTTATTGCTTAGTCTCATAGTGCACCATGCACAAATTCGTATAATGCAATTGATGCAGCTTAATTATCGTAACACTGCGTTAACAATAAAATAAAGTATAATAAAAAGTATCAACACACCATATAAAATAAGGTCTACGCGTACATATGCTTTATACGTTTCATATAATTCCTTAATTTTTTTAAACATGCTTGTAATGATTTCTTGATTTTAGCAACTGCTAAGGTAACTATTTGTTAAACTATCCGTCTACACGGTCTGTTAGTGCGCTAACATTTAGTTGAGGTGACAATAGGGGTAATTCCTATTTTGATTGTCTGAAACCTATACTTAAAAAACCTTAGCATGACCAAGAATGTATTTGTTGCTCTTTTGCTTTTAATTAGTAGTTCCGTTATCGCCCAAGAAAAATTTACGCTTAATGGTTACGTGCGTGATGCCGCCAATGGCGAAGAGCTTATTGGTGTAACTGTTTTTATACCTCAGTTAAAAGCGGGTACCGTAACTAACGCCTATGGATTTTATGCCATTACTGTACCGAAGGGAAGCTATGATGTGCAGTATAGTTACGTTGGTTACTCATTTCATTCGATTACGGTAGAAATGCAAAGCGATGTATCGCAGAATATAGAACTGCCATCTGAGTCGACCATGATTGATGAAATTGTTATTCGCGATAAACCCATTGATGAAAATGTGGTGGGTATACAGATGAGTAAAAATACGCTCGACCTAAACCAGATACGGAAGTTACCTGCATTATTTGGTGAAGTAGATATCATTAAAAATATTCAAATGCTACCGGGTGTTATTTCTGCCGGTGAAGGTACCTCCGCTTTTTTTGTGCGTGGAGGTAGTTCAGATCAAAATTTAATTTTAATTGATGAAGCCCCCGTATATGA
>CAYNKN010000247.1:0-5249 GCA_964397805.1 uncultured Chryseolinea sp.
ATCAATCATTTTTTTCCAATTTAGTTTACCGCTTGCTATCTCATCAAACTCTTGTTCGATTTCTGAAGTAAATGGAAAATCAGTTATGTCCGGAAAGTGTTCAACCAAAAAATCGTTCACAACCATTGCGGTGTTAGTCGGGAAGAGTTTATTTTTTTCGGCTCCGGTTATTTCTGTTTTCCCTTCCTTCTTAATTTTATCCTTCTTTAAGGTTAATAGAGTATAAGCGCGTTCTGTTCCTTCGCGTACTTCCTTTACTACATAACCACGCTTTTGTATGGTGGTAATTGTTGGTGCATACGTAGACGGTCTGCCGATACCAAGTTCCTCAAGTTTCTTTACTAAACTCGCTTCTGTATAACGTGATGGTGGCCGCGAGAAAGTTTGACGCGCTACCAGTTCATCTAAAGAAAGTACCTGACCAATAGTTAATGGCGGTAATACTTTACTATTCTCTTCTTCATCTTCATCATCGCCAGACTCCATGTACACTTTCAGGAATCCTTCAAACTTAATTACCTCACCATTTGCTGCCAGTGTTTTTTTATTGGTAGATATGGCAATGGTAGCCGTAGTTTTTTCTAATTCCGCATCGGCCATTTGCGAGGCAATAGCACGCTTCCAAATTAAGTCATAGAGCCGTACGGCATTTCTATCCATGCCCGGATCCATAACCGAAAAATCGGTTGGCCGAATAGCTTCGTGAGCTTCTTGAGCCGATGATGATTTCGTTTTAAATTGACGTACCTGAACAAACGGTTTTCCAAATGCCGCTTCGATTTGTGCAACGGCACCGTTACGCGCTTCGTCTGATAAGTTAACAGAGTCTGTACGCATATAACTAATCTTACCAGCTTCGTACAGTTTCTGCGCTACCATCATGGTTTGAATAACCGAGAACCCCAGTTTGCGCGATGCCTCCTGTTGTAATGTTGATGTGGTAAAGGGTGGTGCTGGTGTGCGTTTCGAAGGTTTGGTTTGTAAGTCTTTAATGGAAAACTCGGCTCCTTTACACGACTCTAAAAAAGCTTGTGCCTCTTCTTCTGTTTCAAAACGTTCACCTAATTCAGCTACTAGATTTTTACCTTTACCTAAATCAAATAAAGCGTTTACCCGAAATGCAGACTTAGCCGTGAATTCATTGTACTCGCGTTCCCGATCTACTACTAATCGGACAGTTACCGATTGTACTCTACCTGCCGATAAACCCGTTTTTATTTTCTTCCAAAGAATAGGCGATAACTCATAACCTACTAATCGATCCAATACACGTCTGGCTTGCTGTGCATTAACCAAGTCGATATCAATACCTCTGGGGCTCTCTAATGAATTGAGTATCGCCTTCTTAGTGATCTCTGTAAAAACAATTCTTCTTGTTTTGGCATCCGATAAATCAAGCACTTCTTTTAAGTGCCATGAAATAGCTTCTCCCTCACGGTCTTCATCGCTTGCCAGATAAACCATCTCGGCATCTTCAGCAAGTTTCTTCAGTTTATTGATGACATCCTTCTTTTCGGGACTTACCTCGTAGGTTGGCTCAAAACCATTTTCAATATCAATTGCTCCCGAACCTTTGGGTAAATCGCGTATATGCCCCATGCTGGAGGATACCTTAAAGTCTTTACCCAAGTATCCTTCAATGGTCTTCGCTTTCGCGGGAGATTCAACTATAACTAGATTTTTCGCCATGCGCTTAACTCGTTCAACGGGGTCAAATATCTGTAAATTTTATAAAAATCAAATTTGAGGCAGGTAGTATACCCGTTAAAAGAGCCCTATTACGTTATGGTTTAAAGTTCATTTAAACGCTGATGCTCATACGCTTAGCACAATTTTGGTGAGGGTCTCCAATTTTTTTCAAGTTGTATCGTAATATTGATGGATAATCTCAATCGGATACAAAAATGCCACGGTATTTATACTTGCTTCGACATGCGGAAAGTCAGGAAAAACAAATCGGTCAAGCAGATAAAGACCGGATGCTAACCCAACAAGGTGTGCGCGATGTGCTTCTTTTAGGATCGCACTTACGACAGCAGAAAGTTTCGATTGATGTAATTTTTAGCAGTATTGCAGAACGTGCCCACACAACGGCACAGCTGCTGGCCGATTCACTAAAAATAGATCCAGATAAATTAGTGTTGGAAGACGAACTCTATGATGCCTCAGTAAGAACGTTTTTACACTTTATACAATCAATTGAAGATGAGTATCATCACATTGTATGTGTAGCACATAACCCTACAATTTCATATTTGGCCGAATACCTTACCAAAGCTGAAATTGGTAGTATGGTACCAGCTGGATTATCCATGATAAAAATTAATGGTGCCTCGTGGAAAGACGTGCAGGAACATAGTTGCGAATTACAAGACTATGTATATCCGGAACTATTAAACCGCGAATACCCTTCTGGTACATCATGATTACTACTGGCCAAGATGAAAATGTTACTGCTTTTAACGCGAGTGGCACCGGCATAGCTGGTAACTTATTTGGATTACCGTTTTCTTTAGCGCAAGCAGAACTTGTAGTTATACCTATACCGTGGGAAGTTACTGTATCGTATCGAACAGGTACTGCGCAAGGACCTGATGCAATTCTAAAAGCATCTTCACAAGTAGATCTCCTACACAACGATATTGTGGATGCATGGAAACTGGGAATAACCATGTTGCCCGTTCCACAAAACATTACTACCGAAAGCAAAAAACTTCGCGATTTCGCTAGCCAACACATTGCACGTGTTGAGCGTGGAGAGGAAATTAATCACACCGATCCCTTACTTGAAAAAGTAAATGAGGGTTGTGAGAACATGAATATTTATGTAAAGGCTACTACACAAAAATACCTAAAGGAAGGAAAGCTAGTAGGTTTACTCGGGGGAGATCATAGTACACCCTTAGGGTTTTTACGTGCATTGAGCGAACAGTATGATCGGTTTGGTATTTTACAAATTGATGCGCATGCCGATTTACGAAAAGCCTATGAAGCCTTTACTTACTCGCATGCATCGATAATGTATAATGCGCTAAAGCTTCCTTCTGTCGGGCGACTAGTTCAAGTCGGAATTCGCGATAGCTGTGAAGAAGAGAAACAAGTTATCGATCGCGCAATGGGTAGAGTGGTAACGTTTTTTGATGATGATATAAGAGCCGATCAATTTAACGGCAAAACATGGAATACCCAATGCGATGAAATCATCAACCATTTACCTGAACTTGTTTACATCAGCTTCGATATTGATGGACTTGATCCCAAGCTATGCCCCCATACAGGTACGCCAGTAGCCGGAGGGTTATCGTTTCAAGAAGCTGTTTACCTTATCAAAAAAATAACACAAGCTGGCAAACGAATAATTGGATTCGATGTATCGGAAGTAGCACCGGGTGTAGATGAGTGGGATGCCAATGTGGGTGCGCGTTTACTTTATCAACTTTGTTTGTGGACCGCAGTATCTAACAAGCGATTGCAAACACACGCTACAACCACTTAACAGAAAGCACTCCAGCCTAAGCCATTTAGCCTATTCGTGTACTCATATTTTTTCCTAATTTTAGCCCCTTCACCTCACTAACCTTTAAACGATGAGTGATTTCATCAGTGCTTTAGCAACGGGTATCTGGAACCCTGTATTATTCCTACTTCTACTGGGTGGATTGTTTTTCTTTTTATACTCACGTTTTATTCAGTATCGTTATTTTGGCCATGCCATCGCCATCCTTCGCGGTAAGTATAATAATGCTGATGATCCAGGACAAATCAACGCTTATGAAGCACTCTCTACAGCATTAGCCTCTACGGTTGGTATGGGTAACATTGCCGGTGTTGCTGCAGCGATTACTATTGGTGGGCCGGGGGCTTTATTTTGGATGTGGGTAACCGCATTTGTAGGTATGTCTACAAACTTCTTTACAAGCACTTTGTCTATTATGTACCGTGGCAAAGATTCGGAAGGTGTTATTCAAGGTGGCCCTATGTATGTTATTCGTGAGGCACTTCCCAAAAAATGGTATCCGCTAGCCATCTTATTTTGTGTTTGTACACTGGTAGGTTGTCTACCTATCTTTCAAGCCAACCAACTCACGCAAGTGATTTTTGATATTGGGGTAAGTAATCCCGAAGCAAAAGCATCAACGTTTAATTTAGCGGGTATGACTATCAATACCGCTAAGTTTATTATCGGTACAGTACTGATGATTATTGCGGGCATTGTTATACTCGGTGGTATTCAGCGCATAGGTAAATGGGCGGGTAAAATGGTTCCTTTAATGATCATCATTTACTTTGGATCTGTGATCAGCATAATCTTTATGCACCTCCATGAAGTACCCGGATACTTATGGATGATTGTTACCGATGCGTTTGCCGCAGATCATTATCGAGGTGAACCTGCACTTGGCGGACTCGTGGGTGGATTAATTGTTGCCGGTGTTCGAAGAGCTTCGTTTTCTAACGAGGCGGGTATTGGTACTGCACCTATGGCGTTAGGAGCTTCTAAAAGCACTCAACCGATCCGCGAGGGATTAGTTTCCATGATGAGTCCAGCCATCGACACGCTGATTGTTTGTACGATGACTGCCTTAGTAATTTTAGTTACCGGAGTGTGGAAGACTTCTGATGCGAATGGAGTCTCCTTAACGGCTCAAGCTTTTGAAAGCTCGTTAGGCTTTACCGGAAAAATGTTGTTGCTGCTTTGCGCGTTTTTCTTCGCCATTACATCTCTTTTTTCGTACAGCTATTATGGCAATAAAGCCATGTCGTTTTTAGCGGGAGTAAAAGCAGGTAAATACTATAATTACTTCTACTTAATTACCATTGTATT
This sequence comes from uncultured Chryseolinea sp., assembly GCA_964397805.1. GTDB lineage: Bacteria > Bacteroidota > Bacteroidia > Cytophagales > Cyclobacteriaceae > Chryseolinea. The sequence goes on from CAYNKN010000247.1 coordinate 4,826, forward strand.
GGGCGCTATTTTATCTATGCAAGATGTCATGAATATCATTGATGTTGCCTATGCACTCATGGCATTGCCTACTATGATCTCCGGATTTATACTAGCTCCGAAAGTAATGCAGGAGGCACGAAAATATTTTACTTCTTTAAAATAGTAATGTAGTAGAATCCATCACACTAAATTTTTCATTTTACTATGCAGTATAAAAACGCCACTCAATCGTTTGTTGATTACTGGTGCTGCGTATTAACATGAAGGTTTTGCCGTGTTACCATGCCTAACCGAATTTATTTTTTTACTTTTGTAAATACAAAAGAGTTTTTTGATGCAGGATACACGATATGATTTAATACTGTTTTATGTATTCGCCATTGTACCCATTATAGTTGTCTTTATTATTGGCCACTATTACGGGAAGTTCTGGTTGGGTGCA
>CAYNKN010000248.1:0-2881 GCA_964397805.1 uncultured Chryseolinea sp.
AGTAAATAAGGTATCTCATTCTTTTGTTTCTCTTACACTACTCTGTCCAAAAAAAGTTGCACACAACGTTTTGTGTTTATGACGGCTGCGGTTTTCGAAGCCGTCTTTGTCCACCGTGGGTGGATGAAGTTAATAAAACAAAACTATATTTTAGAGTGTCCCCCGCAGCTGGCATAAACACGTTGTTGCCAGACGTAGGGTCATTCTCCTCACTTCATTCGAAGCCTTGTCTTTCGTCACCCGTTAATTTACACCAATCTTTATTAGTAGAGGTGCGGTGGGGCTTTTTTCATTGAGTACTTTCTCCACTTACACTACAATGAGCACACTCTTTGACTGGCTTTGGATGTGGCTGGCAAGTGCGGCCAGGCAAAGTGTGTGCGATTTAGGTGCTGTCATTTCACAAGGTCTTACAACACTTTTTGTTTCTTATAAGAAACTCCTATGTCAATAGAAAATGATAAGTATTGTATATCGTAGTTTGAAATTCAGGGTTGTCATCTAATCTATAAGATTTTTAAGTAGATTAATCTAACGAGTATATTTAAAAGTAACACCTGCGCCTAAAAATAGCGAACTTATAGAAATAGGTACAAATTGTGAAGCAACGCCATTAACTCTGAAGTCAACAGAAGAATCAATAGTATTAAGCGAAGAGCTCTTTCTTGTGAGAAAGAATCCATCTTTCTCCTTAAAAAGAATTTTATCATCTGAATTCAGGTTCAAAAGAAAATTAGCGGAGACAAAAAAGTCCCACCTGCGCGACAGCTCCAACGATAGTTTCATGGATGGTTGAATTGAAAAGTATGCTTTTTGCATTTTAACGTCAACATCGTCATTAAGTATTTTATCGTTAATTGATAATGGGCCTTCAACTACTCCTATTGGAAATCTAAGATTATTGTAGGAAAAACTAAATCCACTGATGAAATATAATGGCCTTGTCTTAATTTTAGTGGTGATTCGATGACCTACACCGATACTAACATTATCAAAAGCCAGATTGCCAAATGAACTCACCGAGCCAAAAACTAACCTAAAATTTTCTCGAACGTGTACTTCGAATGATGAATAAAACCCGAGAGTTACTGGACTAGGACTTTCAATAAAAGTAGAAATATTGAAGCCGTTACCAGTTAAATTTACATTAGAATTAGAGTAGTCGGGAAAAAGGGAAGTTACAGCTAAATCAAATGAGTATTTTATTTTGCGTTTAGTAATTCTTGTACTTTCTGTTTTGTTAATTACGGGTGAGTAATCCGTTGAGATAGATTTTGCATTTACTTCTTTATCCTGAATTTGACGAATAAAACTATTCTCTTTTAGAATATTGAAATTATCCCAAAAGGCAGGATCCAGATTGTTAGCTTTATCAATAAAGAAATCACCATATTGAAATCTCTCGTCATATAGAAATGATGACGTGTTTGTGGTGTCAACTTCGGTTGTTACAAATTCGTTTGCGTAGATAATGTTATTATCCAACCCATTGACCTTTAGTGCGCCTTGTTGCCAAATGTTTTGAACAACCCATTTATTGTTTCCTACCTGCATGAAATTAATCAGGAATTCTCGATTTAAAAATCTGGAGAGTTTACCAAAAGCATTTTCTTGTCTTAATCCTGCGTTTGTTAATTTATAATAAGCTCTAATAATAGCGCCAGAATCAACATCTAAGAAAAGAGTACCTTGAAATATACCACCTATCGTATTTGGCTTAAATGAAATTTCATATACCTCTCTATTGTTAAAGAGAGTAATATTTTTAATTGTATAATCATAATTTTTTATTTTCGATTCGTTTACGAAATCGAAACGATTGATAACAAAGTCACGACTGTGTATTAAATGAGGTCCCGCGTAAAAATGTATTTTTTTTAACGCCTGTAACGAGTCCTCAAACTCTCTTTTCCTTGCTTTCAATAGCTTAACTTGACCCTTTTGATTCGCCTCGTTGTATGATTCCTTTCTTGCTTTAAGTATGGCCTCTGAAATATAGATGTAGTTAGCACTGTCGTAACGCAATGATTCCCTGTAAAAGCCAGTTAACATAGTGGGTCGACTTGTGTAATTTTGAGGTATTTTTTTCACAGCTTCCAATATCAATTCTCGCGTATCAATTGGCCTTACAATAATTTCACCCAGCATTCTAATATCAGGAACGAGTGATATTTTCAAATTGTTTGTTTCATCAGGCGGAAGTGTAATCAATCTGCTTTTATAGCCAACGATAGAAACATTTAATGTAGCAGATGAAATATCTATCGGAACATTTATTGCGAACTGACCCTCAGCGTTACTTACTGTTCCTGTGCCATTCTCTTTTAGCAGCAAATGCACCCATGCAATGGGCTGATGAGTCTCTTCGTCTGTAACGGTTCCAGAAAATTTTTTAAACTGTGCCAACGCGTTAGGCAATATAAAGAACAAGAATACAATTGAAACAAGCTCTTTCTTCATAACCTTGAGTAATTCTCAATCGTAACGGATTTTATACCGTGAGCCGCTAACTTAGCATCATGGGTAACGTATAATATCGTAATTCCGTTTTCAGAATTGAGCTTTTTTAACAAATTAAATACAGTTGCCTGTTTATCTGCATCAAGAAATGAAGTAGCCTCATCTAACATTAATAATTGAGGTCGTTTGTACAGCGCACGTGCTAAACCAACCAATTGCTTTTGACCACCCGATAAATTAATACCTAATTCACCGACAATAGTATTGTATCCATCTAACATTGATTTAAAAAATTCATCAAGGCCAAATTCTATACAAAATTTCTCAATTTCTGGTAACGAAATAGATTCACACATAGCTATATTGCCTGCTATTGATGTATTGAACAGCGTAATTTCTTGCGGCACGACTCCAATAACTT
>CAYNKN010000248.1:2891-5234 GCA_964397805.1 uncultured Chryseolinea sp.
GATGAACAGATAGTTCATTCCATTCAACACCATTTACGAAAATGATACCCCTTGGTATATCATAAAACTTTTGCAGAATTTTAAGGAATGTGCTTTTTCCTACACCACTACTCCCAATCACAGCAATGAAATCACCCCTTTTTATCTCCAAATTAATATCTTCAATAAGTTTAACAGTCCCTGGAAATTTGAAATACAGGTGTAAAATACTGAGTGAATCAAAGTGTTCTACTGTTACTTGAGCCAAATCACTTTCCTTCTCATATTCAGGTTGTGACTCAACAAACTCAATAATTCTATCAAAGGCGACCTTTGCCTCTTGAATTTTAAAATTTGCAAGCGAGATATTCGTAATGGGCGATGAAATGATTAACGATACCTGTAGCAATGCAACCAAAGTTCCAAGAGGAAGTAAGTTTTGAAAATACATCTGGCATGAAAAGAATATTGTTAAAGTAACAATAAGACTTCCCGATATAGAATAAACTAAGTTCAGATTATTCTTAAATTTTCCAAATCTAAATAGGTTGTCTTGAAAATAACTGTGCACATCATTGGTAAACTTACTAAACAAGTCTTCCTTATTATGCGATTTAATTGCATCAATGCCTTGCAACGCATTGATATAGGTTGACTCATTGAGTGCATAAGATTCTAAAACGAGTCGTTGAGCTTTCACTACTTTTTTTGTTTGAAAAAACGCGATTAAAAAGAATAATGCAGAGAAGATCAAAAATAAAATACTTAGCCATGAGGCTACCAAAAAAACAAAAACGATAATTGAAATGAATAAAAATCCATCAATAACGAGGGAGTTAAATATATAGTTAACTACGTTTTGTATCCGAACAGTATCATTTAATCGAGTCACTAAATCTCCCGTTCTCATGCTTTGATAATACGCAAGTGATAAATTTAAGAGTTTCTTATAGAAAAAGCCATTCATTCGATTGCTAAGACTTTTATTTTGATGAAGAAACAATAACTCCCGTAAAAAGGTAAGGATATTCTTAATAAGAAGAGTTGCCAGAAGCACAAACAATGCTGCCAAAAATTTTGATTCACCTCCTTCGTTTATTAATAAATCATCTAGTAGGTATCGTGAAAAATATGCCAGTGAAAGACTAAGTATTGAAACGACCAAACCGATTAAAACTGAAATGATAAGCAATTTGCTATCAGCTTCAATCAATTCCCATATACCGATTTTACGTTTGCTCAATCGTTGACTGTTATTAGTGTCAAACTTTTGCTTGTCCACCTCTCCTGTAAACACTAGGAGTCGTTTTGTTTGCCAGATCAAATCCAAATCGTTGGGCAAAAGTTCAACTATTCCTCGTCCGGGATCACCTATAATAAAACTTGTTCCGGTAAAGCCATAACAAACTATATAATGAAGTTGATTGTTGTTAATTACAACATGAAGTATTGATGGGCTTGTTAGTTTTTTAAGTTCATCTATTGCACCTTCATACCCATCTGCATTCAAACCAAGTTTAACTGAGGCCTCTGATAAACCCAAGAGTGATGCTCCTGTACTTGATGTACCAGTCAGTTTTTTAAGCATTTCTCTGCTTGGCTCAAATCCATATACTTTAAAGACTGATTCAAGGCAGGCAACACCACATTCGGCAATTGATTTTTGTTCAGTGTGAAACTTGTAAAATATTTCCTTCTTCAAAGTCAACTTATTATTCATTAAAAGAAAATGAGGCGAATCGCCTCATTTTCTGTTCTAACTGTAGAAAGTAAATGCTTATTGAAAAAGCATTTTTGATAGCCAACTATTATTCACGATTTATTGCATCAATAATCGCTTGGGCAACAACTACAAGTGCAAATCCAAGCCAAAATGCGGCCCATGCAAAGCCACCTTTTGTTTGTTCCATCTGAATGTTACTTAGTTTTTTCATAATCAACTCAATTTTAAGTTTTACGTTCGAAATTCACTAACTTCTTGAATTGGCATACCCATCCTGAACGATCAGGAAAATTACACCTACAAGCATGCCTAAAAGAAAGGCACCAAGAAAACCGCCTTGGGTTTTCTCCATAACAGAAGGGCTAAGTTTTTTCATATTTTTTTGGTTTAATTTAAAAGCAATTCACAAATTCCGATTAAATCAAAAAGTAATAACCGAGTTAATTTTAGCGAAGGTGATTTGGCTCTTGCCATAGCTTTGGTGTCGCGGTGGGTTTGCGCGGCTATGGCATGTGCCAAATGCGTGGGACAAGTCGAAGCACAATTTTTTTAAAAATGCGAAGGGTCGGCTGTATTTGCTTTTATATGTCCCACATTTTACTTTTTTTAAACCCAATTTGTCACCGAGTCCTTCAATTGTC
>CAYNKN010000249.1:0-5188 GCA_964397805.1 uncultured Chryseolinea sp.
ACAAATAATTCGCTTCGAGAAAAATCTCAGCGAAAACGGAATGGTAATCTTTAAGTTTTTTTTAAACTTATCGAAGGAAGAACAAAAGAAACGTTTCCTGGAGCGTATAAACGACCCAACTAAAAATTGGAAATTCGATCAAAGCGATATGAATGCCCGAGCGAATTGGGATGCCTATCAACGAGCCTATGAAGAGGCTATCGCGGCTACTTCAAAAAAGAATGCACCATGGTTTATTATCCCAGCAGATAACAAGTGGTATGCGCGTGTAGCCATTGCTGCCATTATTGGAAGTTACTTTGACGATTTGGATATCCATTACCCGGAGGTATCTAAACAACAAAAAAGCGATTTACAAAAGGCACGGGTAACGCTTACTAAGGAAAAGAAAACAGCAAGAAAGCAACCGAAAAAGAAATTGTAATACTATAGTTCTGTATCGTCATAAAAATGCACTACCGTACCTTGTGCACGAAGTTTTTCGGCTAGCGTAATAATTTCCTTTTCGTTTTCCCATGGATTTTCTGTCATAGCAAAAATGGAGAGATGAATATGTTCGCCAAGCGTTATGGGTAAGGTGCGCAGTTTATTTCTGGATATATCCAGATTTTCTAATTGAGTTAGTGCTAGTATGCTTGATGGCAGTACATCAAAATAATTATCGTTTAATCGTAAAATTCGCAGGTGTTTAAGCTTAGCCATTTGTTGAGGTAAATCGCTGATGCGATTGTGATGAAGGTAGAGTTGTTCAAGCGCAGGTAAATTACCCAGACTTTCGGGCAATCGATAAATTCTATTGTTTGCTAAATAGAGTATTTCCAGGTTTTTTAAATTCTCAATTTCTGCATCTACTTTTTCGATAGCATTAAAATACAAATCGATTTGTTGCAGCTTGGTAAGTGCGTATATCGATGGAGGTATTGCAGTGAGTTTATTATTGTAAAACGAAAGGTGCTCCAGTTGAGTAAGTTTATTTAATGCCGGACTTACTTGAGTTATTTCGTTGTGACTAAAAATAGCACGCCTCAATCCGGGAAATAGGCCGATGGCATCAGGTACTTGTTCTAACGTATTCCGCGTAAGCGTTAATGTTAGTACCGAAGCGTTTCCTTTTGTTTTCCAAGGCGTATTACTCAACTTGTTATCGCTTAGTAAAATATGCTTTAAATTTTTATTTCGATGGATAACCGGAAAGCGAGTTAAGGCATTACGCGATAAGTCAAGTGAATCTAATGTTTTAAGTTTTCGGTATTGCGTAGGGAGTATGTCCGGATCATTACTTCGAATTTTTAGGTAGCGGATGGTTTTGTTTTTAGTCAAACCAACAGATTTCTTGCTTTGGTTATTATAAATTTCCAGGGTGTGGAGTTGGTTGAGCTTCTTTAGTTGGCGAGGAATTTTTTTAAGATTGGTGTTCACAAGTTCCAGTGCTTCTAGATTAGTGCATAACCATACACTATCCGGGAGTTTTGTTTTTTTGAAATCACTAACACTTAAACGGGTAATGTCTTTCGGATTATTGTTTCCGGAAAGTAGCTCGCTAAGCGATGTATAGCTTAAGTTTCTACCATAGGTTTGACGCCAACCTTTTATACCTGTGCGCATCAACTCCTGCCGGAGTTTAAATAAACTATCAAGTTGATGAAGTGCAGAATCTTTTTGTAGGAGCTTTCGAACTGTTAATTCTAATTGCACGTATTGAATAGAGTCTTTTTTGGTGGCAAAAATGGGTTGAGGAGCTTGGCCACATACCAAAACGGAATACAGGCAACTGGTTATCAAAAAGAGGTATTTTTTCATGCTAACTATATTTGAAAACTAAAACTTTAGGTGAAGGTAATAAGAATATCCAAGACTTTGTTTTTGAGTATTTTTATCTTCAATATTTGTTCATTAAAAACCGTTGAGATAAGCTCAAAAACCTTATTTTTGACGGTTCTAATAATACATCATGAGTGAAAATAAAGATCAAGTTCCGGCCAATTATTCGGCCAGTAATATTCAGGTTTTAGAAGGTTTAGAAGCAGTACGCAAGCGCCCCGCCATGTATATTGGCGATGTAGGCGTAAAGGGACTTCATCACTTGGTTTGGGAGGTAGTAGATAACTCCATTGATGAGGCATTGGGTGGCTATTGCGATGAGATTAGTGTCACTATTCTTGAAGATAATTCCATACGGGTAGAAGACAACGGGCGAGGTATTCCTACCGATATGCACGAGAAAGAAAAACGCTCGGCCTTAGAGGTAGTAATGACGGTACTTCACGCGGGTGGTAAGTTTGATAAAAATACCTACAAAGTCTCCGGAGGTCTACACGGTGTTGGGGTTTCGTGTGTTAATGCCTTATCGGAAATGCTGTTGGTTACGGTACAGCGCGAAGGAAAAGTATTTGAGCAGGAGTACGAACGTGGCGTACCAAAATATGCAGTACGTGTAACGGGCGAATCGCAGAAACGCGGAACTACCGTACACTTTTTGCCCGACAAGCAAATCTTTCCGGTTACGGAGTACAATTATGAAACAGTAGCTACGCGTTTGCGTGAGTTATCGTTTTTAAATCCACGTATTCGCATCATCTTAACCGATTTCCACGAAAAAGATGAGGAGGGAGTCCCACGCCAAGATAACTTCTTTTCAGAAGGTGGCTTGCGTGAGTTTGTAGAGTATATTGATTCTACACGTGAAAAGCTGATCAGCAAACCGATTTATGTCGAAACCGATAAGGGTGAGATTCCGATTCAGGTAGCGATGAGTTACAACACTTCGTTTAGTGAAAATCTGGTATCGTATGTAAATAATATCAATACCCACGAAGGAGGTACGCACGTGGCGGGTTTTAGACGCGCATTAACACGTACGTTAAAAACCTATGCAGATAAATCAGGCTTACTCGAAAAGGTAAAAATTGAAATCAGTGGTGATGATTTTAGAGAGGGATTAACCTCTGTTATTTCTGTGAAGGTAGCTGAACCCCAGTTTGAAGGCCAGACAAAAACTAAATTGGGTAACTCCGATGTAATGGGTGCTGTTGATACCGCAGTAGGTGAGGCACTACAAATTTACTTGGAAGAAAATCCACGCGATGCCAAACTTATTGTTAACAAAGTAATTCTAGCCGCACAAGCACGTTATGCAGCACGCAAAGCACGCGAAATGGTGCAGCGTAAAAATGTATTAACGGGCACTGGTTTACCCGGTAAGCTCGCTGACTGTTCGAGTGCTGATCCGGCTATTTGCGAATTGTATTTGGTAGAGGGAGATTCCGCTGGGGGTTCTGCTAAACAAGGAAGAGATCGTAACTTTCAAGCTATACTTCCGCTTCGCGGAAAAATTCTGAATGTAGAAAAGGCGCAAGAGCATCGCATTTACGATAATGAGGAAATCAAGAATATGATTACCGCGTTGGGCGTAAGCTTTGGAACACCCGAAGATGATAAGGCACTAAACATGGTTAAGCTCCGCTATCATAAAGTTATCATCATGACGGATGCGGACGTGGATGGCAGCCATATTCGAACACTCATACTTACTTTCTTCTTCCGCTACATGCGCGATCTAATCGAAAAAGGATTCGTATATATTGCCTTACCACCGCTGTACTTGGTGAAGAAAGGAAGAGAAGAACGTTACTGCTGGACAGAAGATGAGCGGATCGCATTGGTAAAAGAATTAGGTGGAGGCAAAGATGAATCCGTAGGATTGCAACGCTATAAAGGGTTAGGTGAAATGAATCCTGAACAGTTATGGTCTACTACGATGGATCCGGCCAGACGCTCGCTTAAACAGGTAAGCATCGAGTCTGCCGCAGAAGCCGATCACTTATTCTCCATGTTAATGGGCGATGAAGTAGCTCCTCGCAGAGAGTTTATTGAAAAAAATGCGAAGTACGCACGCATTGATATTTAGGAAAAACACCGGCAACCAGTATGAGCCAGACGGAAGGTATATCAGAACGTACAGTTCAGCAGATTGAAGAGAGTAATTATATAAGCCGCGATTTAAGTTGGATAAAATTTAACTATCGTGTTTTTGATCAAGCCAAACAAATCGATCGGAGCTTATTTGATCGCCTAAAGTTTCTTTCTATATCGGCTACAAACCTCGATGAGTTTTGTACCATTCGTTTAGGTAGTTTATATAATTACCTCGACTACGGAAAAGCTCGCTTTGATTATAGTGGGCTTCGAGAAGAGCCGTTTCGAAAATTTTTGTTAACAGAGACTAAAACATTTTATCACGAGTTATGTGAATACTATGTAAAAAATCTAAAGCCACTTTTTGCAGAAAATGGTTTCTCGGTTACCTCATATACAGATCTCTCACCCGAAAGTATTGCGCGTGTAGCGGAGTACTTTAACCGAACGATCTTCCCCATGCTTACGCCCATGGTGTTTGATAGTTATCATACATTTCCGACATTAATGAATAACCGTCTGTTATTTGGCGTAGTTACCAAAAACGATGACGTACAAAATCAACAGAAGGTATCGTTTATACAAGTACCTCATAATCTTCCGCGTTTCTACGAAATAGTAGAAAACGATGTCATTCACTTTATTCCTATCGAAGAAATTATTCGGAACAACGTGTATAACCTGTTTCGAAATGTTGAAATTATAAGTACCAATCTTTTTCGAATAAATAGAAACGGTGATTTTACACTGGAAGAAAGTGAAGATATTGAGTCTAACTTTTTAGAAGATCTTAAGCGCAAAATAAAAACCAGACGTACCGGCAGAGTAGTACGCCTGGAAGTGGAAAGTAATCCCGATCCGTGGATGATGCGCTTGTTAAAAATTACGTGGGACTTAGACGAGTATAATATCTTTCAGGTATCTCCCGAAAGTATGATTGATTTCTCGGGGTTGTTACAGATTATTGGTCATAAAGAATTTAAAAGTAAACGGTTCTCTGCACCCGACCCGATTAAACCCCTTAATTTTCCTGAGCACGGTACACGCGATTTATTTGAGGTATTAAAAGAACGCGACATACTTTTACACCATCCATATAACTCCATGGAACCGGTGTTAGAGTTACTAGAAAAGGCGGCTGATGATCCCTATGTGCTGTCTATTAAAATTACGATTTACCGCGTGGCAAAAGAGTCGCGTATAACCGCAGCGCTTTTAAAGGCTGCTGAAAATGGAAAACACGTTTCGGTATTGTTTGAAGTAAAAGCTCGCT
>CAYNKN010000250.1:0-5178 GCA_964397805.1 uncultured Chryseolinea sp.
AGGATATCGCGCAGGAAAGGTGTAGCAAGTAGTAACACATTACTCACTTTAAGTTGTCAACTCATTGAGTAGCCGATCGATTTCTCGACAAACAGTTTCTTCGCGTTGCTTATAGTTACCCGAGACAAGTATGTACGGAATGTCTCGTTTGATCAATTCATCTTTAAATACCTGAAACATTCGCTCGCGGTGTTCTCCTAAATCTCGCAACCCATCAGCCACCCAAGGCACATCAATATCCATTAAAAAATAGATGTGGTATTGTATCTGTCGTTCCAACACATCGAGTTCATCGGGCACAACGTGTAGATAATGATTGGCGTAAATCTGTGTAGTAATCACATCGGTATCACAAAACAAAATCTTATTCGCTGATTTTTCCTTTTCTCGTAATCGATTTGTTTGGGCATGTCCTATAGCGATGATATCCGCTACTGTAAAATCGTTTGATGTAATTAATTCGCGTGCTAATTCGGGCACAAAGTTAGTTTCATAACGTTCGGCCATGTACTGGGTTAAAGTAGATTTACCCGTACTTTCTGGTCCGTAAAAACAAACACGCTTTACAAAGTATGGCCGCACTACAGCAGGAATAAAATGCCAATACTTAAAGGGTCTATTCCGAATTAAACTAGCCGAAATATTATACTGCGTTCTGGCTTTATCAAACATGATATGTTGAGCTCCTAAATGTTGCGCAAAGGGTTCCCCATATTCTTCCGAACTAACTACACATTGAATACCCGGATAAACTCGTTGAATAACATCAGCCCATTGTTTTGTTCGTTGAAGAAGTGGTAACGAAACGTCATCAAAATCATCACGGATACGGTGTACTTTTATACACGGATTTTTCTCAAAAATTGAATTAATCCAATTGGATCTCAATTGATGATCGATGGGATCACTATCCGTATAACTCATTGAAACAATTACTTCGTCACACTGCGTTGCAGCAAATTCAATAAGCGCTATATGCCCGGCATGAATGGGCATAAATTTTCCGATAACTAATCCACGAATCAATGCTTTCGTTTTTTTACTACGTAGCGAACAAACCAAAAACCAATTAAGCAACCAATTGCATCGGCTAGAATATCATCCACACCAAAAGTACGATTGGGAATAAAGTTGCCTTGAATAATTTCAATAACAATACCATACACCAGAAAGATTAATGCTATTCGCCATGATAATGTTTTGGTTTTTATTGGATCGACACTGCGATACACAAAGGGTAAACACCACACAATAACTAAAGCGGCAAAAAGACCTACGTGTACCCATTTATCTAAATAGATGTCGTGAAACCAATCTTTTGTAGGCAACTCTTTTCCGGGAATTACAAACGCTACCGTAGCCACTAAAGTGACTATAACGGCCGGCCAAAATGATCGGAAAAGTTTATGCATGCGTTCGTGAATGACTTACTTGCATCTCCTTATATTCACGGAGCCAATTCCATAAACCAAAGGCAGCAATAAAACAAAATGCCAGATATTCGATGCCCACAAACTTTATTCCTTTCATAAAATACATGTACGTGGCAACGATATCTACAATAATCCACAATATCCAACATTCAATTTTTTTATTCACCATAAAGTAAGTACCCACTATACTCATTACCGTTACAAACGAATCGGCATATGGAAAAGCACTGGGCAGATTAAATATAGTCGGAAAGTAATCGTGCAACTTGGCGGCAAAACTACCCAACAAAAAAGTACCCGCTATTCCACCTAGTATCCAACCAATAAGTTTTTTGCGATCCATAAAACTAACCTTCAATTCTTTCTTTGCATTGGCTTCTCCAGCGCGTGGGTTTGACCAACGCCACCAACCAATAATGTTGGTAACAAAAAAGAAAACTTGAAGAAACATATCAGGATAGAGCTGAACCTGATAGAACAAAAAAAAGAACAGCGTAACATTAATCAATCCGATAGGCCAACTCCAAATATTCGCCCGAGCCGAAAGCCATACGGCTACTGCACCGGCCAGTGTACCCACAAACTCGATGTAGCTCATGGGGTATCCCAGTACTTCAAAAAAAATAGAATCAATGCGGAAGAAGTTCATCATGAATAATTTAATAATGCAGCCAGCTTAATAACGGTCTGCGCATACTCGGTTTGGTAATGATGACACGCACGATAACCTGCTGATCATATTTCAGAACGAACATGCAATTATTCCACAATTTTAATACACACATTTTTTACTTCTGTAAAAAACTTGAGCGCTTCCCATCCACCTTCACGTCCTAAACCACTTTGTTTTACTCCTCCAAAAGGAGTACGCAAATCGCGAAAGAGCCAGCAGTTCACCCAAACAATACCACTCTTTAACGATGCCGCTACACGATGTGCTCGATTAATATTTTCAGTCCAAATAGTAGCCGATAAACCATACATCGTATTGTTTGCATAGGTTACCACCTCCGCTTCTGTATCAAAGGGCATAATAGAAACTACCGGTCCGAAAATTTCTTCTTGATTGGTGCGACAATCATGCGCTAGTCCGGTAATAACTGTGGGTGCTATAAAGTACCCGTTCACGCAACGTCCGGGTAGCGTAACAGTAGTTCCTCCAGTAAGAATTGTTCCCCCCTCTTCTTTTGCTAACGCGATATACGATAATACTTTATCGCGGTGAGCTTCTGAAATTAACGCACCTATTTTAGTTTGTGATTCTAACGGATCGCCTACACACAATTCAGCTGTCTTCTTCACAAACTCCGAAACAAATTTTTCATATATACTGCGCTCAACAAATATCCGCGAACCACACAAGCAGATTTCACCTTGATTGGAAAATGAAGAAAGTATAGAAGTAGATAAAGCCTTTTCTAAATCAGCATCTGCAAAAACGATGTTGGGATTTTTTCCGCCTAGCTCCAACGAAAGTTTTTTAAACATAGGTGCTACCGTTGTGGCAATTTTTTTTCCTGTTACGGTACCTCCAGTAAACGAAATAGCTAACACATCTGGATGCTCAACAAGTGCTTGACCTACTTTATTACCCAAACCATGCACCACATTCAAAACTCCGTTGGGTAATCCGGCTTCTATACAAAGTGCTGAAAACAAAAAGGCTGTCATCGGTGTAAGCTCCGATGGCTTCGCTACAACGGTACAGCCAGCCGCCAATGCAGGAGCAATCTTCCAAGTAAATAGGTAAAGCGGAAGATTCCACGGTGAGATACATCCTGCTACACCGATGGGCGTACGGGTAGTATAGTTAATAGCCTCCGTACCTGTAATGTGCGCTTCCGAAGAAAAGTGCATCGCGGCTGTTGCGAAAAAACGAATATTGGCAGCGGCTCTTGGAATATCTATTGTCTTTGCTAAATGTACTGGTTTACCCTGATCGATACTCTCTGCTAATGCAAGAGCATCTGCATCCCGATCTATTAAATCGGCTAAACGCATTAAAATTTTAGCGCGTTTTTCTACAGCCATTTTCGACCACTGATCAAACGCCTGTGTTGCCGATTGAACAGCTAGTGCTACATCATCCGAGTCACTATCCGGAATAAGGCTATATACTTTTCCTTCTGCCGGATTAATGTTATCCAAGTAGCGACCACTAAGAGGTGCCACGAGTTCGCCATTACTATAGTTTAAAATTTTTTGCATCATTACTATAAACTACCCGTACGACCACCATCAACCGGAATATTTATACCTGTAATATAAGCGGCTGCAGGTGTTGCTAAAAAGGCAACCGCAGCGGCCACCTCTGATGCTTCCGCAATTCTTCCAGCAGGAATTTCAGCAATCATTTCTTCTTTTGCTTCGTCAAAGGTTTTCCCACCTTTATCGGCCTTACCTTGAATGATTGATTCTAATCGGGTTGTCAAGGCCGCACCGGGCAAAACATTATTGATGGTAATATGAAAAGGAGCCAACTCCAGTGAAAGCGTTTTCGACCAATTGGCAACTGCCCCTCGAATAGTATTAGAAACACCCAAACCCTTTATCGGAATTTTTACCGAAGTAGAGATCACATTGATAATGCGCCCGAACCGTTCACTTTTCATACCTGAAACAAGTGCTTGTACCAATACTTGATTGCACAATAAATGATTAGAGAAAGCTTTAACAAATTCTTCAGGTTGCGCATCTAAGGCCAAGCCAGCTGATGGGCCACCGGTATTGTTCACTAAAATATGCGCGACTGTATGGGCGGCATATTCATTAATCTTTTCTGTTACCTCGGCCAGATTATCAAAATCGGCTACCAAGTAATCGTGCTTTACGCCCGAGTAGACCTGAAGTTCTTTAACAACAGCTTTTAATTTCTCTTCGTTGCGCGCCACCACTGTAACCGTTGCGCCCAACAATGCCAACTCAATAGCCGATGCCTTTCCGATCCCTTGTGTACTACCGCAAACAACAGCTCTCTTTCCACTTAAACTTAAATCCATGCTTCGTGTGTTAAGGTGTAAATATAGACTGAAAAAGTTGTTAGTTTTATACGATAAATACTTGTGACTTATGGCTATCCGCAGACCGTTCAACCTCAAGCAATGGATTACAGAAAATCGTGATCTCTTAAAACCACCAGTGGGTAATAAGAATCTTTATGCCGATGCGGGCGATTACATTGTTATGATTGTTGGTGGTCCAAACGCACGTAAAGATTATCACTTCAACGAAACAGAAGAACTGTTTTATCAACTAGAGGGCGATATTGTAGTTACCATTCAAGAAAATGGGCAAGCTGTAGAAATTCCAATTAAAGAAGGAGAAATGTTTTTACTACCTGCACGTGTACCGCATCAACCTGCACGACCAGCCGGTACCGTTGGTTTAGTTATTGAATGCAAACGAGAAGATGAAAATATGCTGGATGGGTTACAATGGTATTGTGAAAATTGTAATACACAATTGCATTCTTACGAATTTCATCTGACCAATATTGAAAAAGATTTTATTCCGCGCTTTCGCGAATTCTACGGATCAGAAACGTTACGCACCTGCACCAATTGCGGCACCGTAATGGAAGCAGACCCACGATTTATTTAACGACTATTTCTGTGGACGGACGCACCTACTACACTTCACCTGTTGGAGAACTCACCATCGAATCGAAGGATGATAAAATTACTACGGTAAATTTTTTAAAAGATAGCAAGCAAGAAATTCATACTACTCCGGTAATCGAACAATG
>CAYNKN010000251.1:0-5151 GCA_964397805.1 uncultured Chryseolinea sp.
CCGGATGAACCCCCACCATACGATATAATCCCGTGATTGATTTTGTTTTGCGTTGAGGGCGATGCAATCTCAATTCCGTTCCATGATCCGGCTGTTGCGGTAATACCGCTAAATGTAATTTTATTGGTAGTAGTGCCATCTGCAATTAGAGCACCATCAGAAGCCACTAAAAAGATTAGTCCTGCGTTGAAGAGACATGTTACTCCTGCCTCAAGTGTAACTGTACTTCTAAGTTCGGCAATATTATACCAGTGGTAAGGAATAGGCTGTGCCGAAATGGTACCACCATTATCAAATCGTATACTCGAACCGCCAGCTACTTCAATTGCTTGAATACCATTATTATTATAAACAGAATTTTTATCCAATGAAACAATAGCTGCCGCCCCAATACGCATGGGAGCTGCATCGTTGTCGCTAAAATTGTTGTTACTAAACTCTGGTAGTTGACCGAAATTGCCATCAACAAATACGCCATAACCAGCTGTTTGTGAAATTGAAGTGTGCTGAATAATAACCCGAGAAGAAGTATTGCTTTGAACCCGAACTGCATTTTTTTCTCCACCCACCTCTGTACTACCAGCGTGTAAGATGTTTGTATGGATGAGTCTGTTATTAACGTTAGTAGAACTTATGTTAAGTGCTCTCCAACTGCCTTTCACTTTATCCATTCCTCTCAGGATAATTTTTTTTGATGCTGTTCCTTCTGCTTTCAAGTAAGCATCATTTCCGGCAATCCAAAAAAGAACATCAGATCCGAGCTCAATGACCACTCCTGGGGCTAAAGTAATACCAGCTGTTGCCTGAATTGCATTAGGGGCATAGTAGTCTGGAATTGCTTCATCCTCAAAAAGATCAGCATAGGTTACATTAGATGTGATAGATGATGGCAAAACCCCACCAATGTAAAGTGTTAAAATAGAGGAGACTTCTCCACCGCGAGAGTCATTTGCAGTAATTTCAACTTTATAAAGACCAGCAATAGTTGTTTGAAATGTTGCATTGGTGTTGCTTGTATTTGTAATTACTGCACTAGACCCAGTAGGTGATTCAATAATCGTCCAAATAATCTCTAAGGCATCTCCATCTGGATCTGAGGCGGATATGGTAATGTTACTTACTACTCCGGTTCGCCCTATAATATCATCGCCCACATCAAGCAGAGGTGCATTATTTGAGGGTTCTGGCTCGTCATCTGAGCACGAATTGAACATCATCAAGCCAGCCAATAGGCCGGCATAAAGCATTGGTTTAAAAAAATTTCTCATAATTAAGTTTTTGGTTTTCTTCTAATCTCATACACACCATTTTTTTGAAAACCGGATCATACAACCCTATTCTTTTTTACTAATTGGAATGATTTAGTGAACTAACCCTTGAGAAGTTGGGACAGAAGAGTCATAATCGCCTATAGCAGCACTAAAAATTGAAGGTAAACTATGCCAAGATTCTGAGTAGTGAGGGATTGTTAAGTGTAAAATCCAAATGTCTACTCGAAACACTATGCATTTATTAAAGAGTAGTAGTTACTACCGAATTAACTGGGTAGGAAAAACAATGACAGATTCATTGCCACTTTTATCTACTGCCGCTACACCGAAATAATAGTTATCAATCACAATTCCGTCTAACGTATAGGATGATACATTACCTACATACCGTGAATAATCCCAAGTAGGTGATGTAGTATCACGCCAGTAGATTTTATAACCTGTAACCTTATCGGCAGGTAATGCATCCCAAGCAAGTTTGGTAGATGGCTGCACTGCACCACCAACACTTACGTTCATAGGCGCTGGAGGTGCCCACGCCAATCCTGCCAGTGTAATCGCATTAACAGCGGTTAATTTTTTCGCATATTCAAAATTTACTCCTTCAATTACATCACCATAGGCAATTGCATTTTCTACACGAATGTCTTGATGTTGACGGTTATAATTTTCATTCGTTTCCATAATGCGTATACCTGCAAATCCTAGATCGTTAAATGGCCTATGATGTCCACCGCGTCCAAACCGATCTAAACGATAAATCAGCATCGGGTTCATTTCAGGCATATATATTTTTGTTTGCTTGTGTACATAGCGTGCAAGCTGCCTAGAAATTCCATCTACTTCTCCACCATAAAATCTACGTTGATTTCTACGCTGCTCTGTTTCAGTAGGAGGGACAGGTTCTGAAAAAATCCGAAACGATCGGTTGTCAATTACTCCATTAACTCCTTCAATGTTTCCTATCATATCATTATTTAACACCCCCAAAATGTTCCAATTTTTTTCTTTTGCATACCGTGCCAGACCCGCACCGCCAAACAACCCTTGTTCTTCTCCTGACAATCCCACGTAAACAATGCTATGCTTAAATTTATACTTAGAAAGAACCCGGGCTGCTTCAAGGGCTCCAGCCATACCAGTTGCATTATCATTTGCACCAGGTGCATCAATTTCATAATCCATTGTATTACTCGCTCTTGAATCAATGTCACCAGACATGATAACATAGCTGTTCGGATAATCTGTACCTCGTTGAATGGCGATTACATTCACCACCCACGCATCTTTGGGTACGCGTGCATTTCCTTCCTTGGTTACTAAATCTTTTTGATAAAAAACTTCTAAACAATTTTTACAGTTTTTAGATATAGTTTCAAATTCATTCTTGATCCATCTTCGCGCAGCACCAATGCCCCGTGAATTGGATACGGTATCAGAAAATGTATTTCGTGTACCAAAACCCGCTAATATTCGAACATCGCTTTCTAAACGCTGAGCCGATACAGATGAAATGATTTCATATAGGCGCATATCAACAGCAGGTGGTGTTTGCCGAGCTAAGGCACTTGAAATAGATAATCCAAAAAGAATAAAAATGCTGAAATAGTTTAACATAGTAGTATGAGACTTAAGTCGTAAAGAAAAGCAGAAGTTTTTAATAAAATTGAAATCAAGTATAGACGGTAAAAAAGTACACTATACGAATATATTTTATTTGATGGATCTGATCGTTAGTCATAGATAAAATTATAGTCGGTACTCGAAGGAATTAAAAATAAGTTACTGAGGTTATACTTTCATCAATCATCAAAAAATACCTTAATCAATGAGTACTAGTCAGCCACAGAATTATGGAGAATATATTGTTCTACAAATAAAACGAATAGCCCAATGGGTAACACCCAATCCGGCCGATCACATACTGCTAAGTATTGTTAAAACGATTTTTAAAAGTATAGCTGTGCTTATATTATTGGCCGCGTCACCAGTTTTAATAATAGGATTTTTTATAGCCTTTGTTGGTTTGCTCTAAACACACCACAGCATGAAGATACTCTTTAATCCAGTTTTTATTGTCTGTTGCTTACTTTTTATAGCACATCAATTTTTGCAAAAAGTGCTACACATACCCATGCCGTTGGCCGATCAATACCTCGATAACCTACTCGCTCCGCCCATCTTGTTAACGTTATTGGTTGTTGAAAAACGACTTCTCTTCAAGCGGGGCTCAGATTATACTTTAAGTGTTTTAGAGATTTGCATGGCCACTGTATTAATAGCTGTAGTAAGTGAATATTTGTTTCCGTATCTATCGAGTGAATTTATTTTTGATTGGGTAGATATCGTATTCTATGCCCTGGGGAGTATACTATTTTATTATACCATTAACCGACCCCGTAGCGCATGAGCATTTTATAACACGGTTACATCTATGATGACACTTCTAAAATTCTATACACGCTCCATAATGGTAGCGTAACCTTGCCCTAGACCTATGCACATCGTACTTAAAGCATACTTCTTTTTTTGTTGTTGAAGTTCAATAGCCGCGGTGAGTAAAAGACGTGCCCCCGACATACCTAACGGATGCCCTAGTGCAATGGCACCACCATTAGGGTTGATACGGGGATCTGTATCGGTTAAACCCCATGACCGTATACACGCCAGACTTTGAGCTGCAAAGGCTTCGTTTAATTCAATCACATCGATATCACTCATTTTTAATCCCGCTTTTGCTAGAGCCCTGTTAGAAGCTTCCACTGGACCAATACCCATCATGCGAGGCTCTACACCAACTACCTGTGAGCTAATAATACGTGCGATGGGTTTCAGTCCGTATTTATTTGCCGCTTCTTCAGAAGCAACGAGTAGAGCACAGGCACCATCATTTAATCCCGATGAATTCCCCGCAGTTACAGTTCCATTTTCACGGAAAGCAGGTTTCAAATTCGACAATACTTCGATGGTCGTATCGGGTTTTATAAATTCATCTTCTGAGAAGGAGATTGAGTTGCCTTGACGTTGCGGAATTTCTACTGGAAAAATTTCTAACGAAAAGCGCTTGTTACTTTTTGCCTTAGTCGCTTTCAACTGACTTTGTAATGCAAACGCATCTTGATCGTTGCGTGAAATCTGATACTTATCGACTAAGTTTTCGGCAGTTTCGCCCATGGCTTCTGTGCCATACATTTTTTTCATCATGGGGTTAACAAACCGCCATCCAAAACTACTGTCGTATAATTTGGCGTCACTACCAAAAGGTGCTGATGTTTTTGAAAGTACATACGGACTGCGCGTCATGTGCTCTACACCGCCCGCAATAAATACATCGCCATCGCCTGCTTTAATTGCACGACTTGCCTGAATGACTGCCGACATACCCGAAGCACATAAACGATTGACAGTTTCACCCGGAACCGAAACAGGTAACCCTGCTAGAAGCAACGCCATACGTGCAACATTTCGGTTATCTTCACCAGCTTGATTATGGCATCCTAAAATAACGTCATCAATTAAAGCCGGATCTAAATCCGGTAGTTTATTCATCAAGGCTTTAATGGTACTAGCCGCCAAATCATCGGCTCGAACCATTGATAATCCACCTCTAAATTTAGCAATGGGTGTACGCACACCTTCTACTATAAATACTTCCTTCATCTTATTAATTAATTCGTTGTCTTTGTCATTTAATTATCATTGAAAGCTCTACCGGAATCTTCATCGAAAGTTTTTTAGCATGGGCTTTTAATAACTCAATCTTAATCATTCATCAACGGGCTAGGGAAGTGGGAAGGATGCGCGGCCTGCACAATGTGTGTTGCCGCTTGGGGTGGGGGCTATCTCGATGTGATCTTAACTAAGAACTCACCAATTTCTT
>CAYNKN010000252.1:0-5135 GCA_964397805.1 uncultured Chryseolinea sp.
TAGTTTCGTCTTCGCGAAGCGCAGGTTAGTGAATGTGTGTAAGGGCAACGAAGCGAGCTATAAAGTTGGTAAGTCTACATACAGATTGCTTCGATAGATACAAAAAGATTCGAAGAAAAATCGTGTTATCAATGATGGAAAAGTTATAATTCTCCACAAATAAAAATCAAGTCATTAATTTCGTGCAACATCCGTTAAAATAGATCTGCCATACCTATAATCTGCATTTTTTGAATTTTATTTACACATGATTAATGCTACCGAACAAGAAGAGCGTGAATACCTGGAAGTAATAAAAGAAAAATTACTACTAGCCTTAAAGCAAATTGATGATCGTGTAAAGCAATTCTCAACAGAGCTTCGCCAGAATAAGGAGTATATGTATGAGCACCAGTCAAGTATGGACGAAGCCGATATGGTTGCTGCTGAACAATCAATAAATCGTATGGCTTTTACAGGTGAATCGGCCGTTGCTCGCAAACGAAAGCTGATGAAGTTAGGCGAATCTCCTTACTTTGGACGGATTGATTTTTCTACAGATTCCACTTCACAAAACACAGCCGCCATCTATATTGGCATCTATACCTTTACCGATGCCATGCAACAAGCTAATCTTATTTACGATTGGCGTGCTCCGGTCTCATCTATGTTTTATGACTTTGAATTGGGTGAGGCTTGGTATACTACACCCGGTGGAAAAATCTCTGGCAGCATCGCGCTGAAACGTCAATACAAAATTCGTGAGGGTGCTATGGAGTTCATGATTGAAAATGGTGTAAACATTCATGACGATATATTACAGAAAGAATTAAGTAAGTCGTCAGACGACAAAATGAAAAACATTGTCGCCACTATTCAGCGCGATCAAAATGCAGTAATCAGAAATGAAAGTGCACCCGTTATGATTATTCAAGGTGTGGCCGGATCCGGTAAAACATCCATTGCCTTACATCGCATTGCATTTTTACTTTATCGGTTTAGAGAAACTATTGCCGCAAAAGATATTTTAATTATTTCACCTAATAAAGTATTTGCCGACTACATCTCTAACGTATTGCCCGAACTTGGAGAGGAGCATATCCCTGAAATGGGTATGGAGGAATTAGCGGCAGACTTACTTGAAAATAAGTATCGATTTCAAACATTTTTTGAGCAAGTTGCGCTACTCTTAGCCAAACACGATGAAGACTTTATCAATCGAATTCAGTTTAAATCAACGTTTGAATTCTTAAGCAAACTCAATCAGTACTTAATTTATATCGAGAACAATTATTTTACATTTACTGAGCTGCGTATAGGCAATACCGTTGTTCCATTCCCATTTATTCTCGAACGCTTTAAGGCGTACCACCGCATACCCTTACTCAAAAGATTTTCGGAAGTAGTGAAAGATATTCAGCAGTATGTACGCACAGCTGTTAATCGAAAATTAACCGGAGGTGAAAAGGCTAAAATATGGGAAGCCGTGCCACGCATGTTTAAAATTAATTCAGTATTCGACCTGTATAAAGATTTTTATAACTGGATTGGTAAACCTGAACTTTGTCGGATAACACCTGGAAGTACTGTAGAGTATGCTGATGTATTTCCATTAATCTATTTTAAAATTCGGTTAGAAGGACTACAACCGTATGATCATGTAAAGCATTTATTAGTAGACGAGATGCAAGATTATACACCTGTACAATATGCAGTGCTGTCGCGCATTTTCAAATGTAAAAAAACAATTTTAGGAGATGTCAGCCAGACAGTCAATCCTTATAGTGCCAATTCTGCCGAAGGTATTGAACAAGTATTTCCACAAGCCGATACCATTAAGCTATATAGAAGTTATCGTTCAACGTTTGAAATCATTGCATTTGCGCAACGAATTTCAAGCAATCCGAAGTTAATTGCTATGGAACGACATGGCCAACCCCCTGAAGTAAAACGATTTGAAAGTAATGAAGAAGAAATTGATGCCATTCGTGAATTAGTTAATCAATTTAAAAATTCTGGAAATCAGTCACTGGGTATACTTTGTAAAACACAACCACAAGCAGAATTTATTTATGAAGTGTTAGCGATAACTGATGTTCATTTACTCACTGCCGATAGTACTTCCTTTAAAGAAGGTATCATTATTACAACAACGCATATTTCAAAAGGATTAGAATTCGATGAAGTAATTATACCGTTTACTTCGGCACGAAATTACAATTCAACAGTAGATAGAAGTATGCTTTACATTGCTTGCACCCGCGCGATGCATCAACTTACGTTAACCTATTCAAGAGATAAATCTCCATTTATTGAAGACTAGCGAGTTGTTAATTATTTCTTCATCAACTGTTTTGATTTGCCTATCACACACCAATTAAAATGGATTTAAAATCCTATTTCATCTATGGTTCAACATTACAAATGTCAAACAGTGAGTGCAGTGAGTGATCGTTTAAATGTAAAAGGCTATCCAGATAAATCCGGATAGCCTTTTACATTGTTTTACTTCATAGTGAAGTCAACACACTAATCGGCACCATCTATTTTAGCTCTATCGATAGTATACTTGGCAACCTTTATACCTTGATCTAACCCTACTTCCGAATCGAACCGATAGTGAATACCCCCATAAATTCTTGACTCAGCAGCTTCTTGCGCCCAAGCACGAACAGCATTTGTTTCCGCGGGAAAAATATACGCCAACACTTCTGCTGCCGCTCCGGAGAATGTACTATGTCCAGAGGTATAACTCGGAAAGTTAGGTGTGCCTAAAATGGTCTTAAATCCATTCATAGTTTGTATCGGGCGTGGATAGTGGTAGTAGTATTTGGCGTCCCAGCAGGCAATACCCGCATCCATCACAGCCATATTCAAATACGCAAATGTGCGCGCAGATCGAAGTGGATTCAATTCATACTTTACAATGTATTCCTTAGCCCGTCTGTTCCAATGACCTGGTGGTGTGTAGGTTCCCAACCCAACCCATCCGACCACCAGTTGGCAATTTTTCGCTGTTCTGTGGTAAGTTTTTTGGCAAAATTTCTAAGTTCTTCAGCATCTCGTTCAAATTCTACTGAACCAGGTGCTGGGGGAGGAACAGGACGAACATCCACTACATCTGGAACACTCCACATAGTTACTTGTCCGAATAGTGGCGTTAGACCAACAGGACGAACAGGACTTTCTTGATTATCCCATGACCATCCATAACGATCAAAGGCTTCTTGCTTAATGGCATCCGAAATCGGTCGTGGAGTTTGAGCCGCACTCATTTTATCGGTTGATGCGCGAGCTAATGCGGCTGTTTTTACAGCCGTACCAATTTCAACACCTGCTTCAATGTCGCTGGTTGTGTTCGCACCTGACCACTTTAAACTATTCAAATGTTCTTCAGCAAGTTTATTAAGATATTCATGCTCCAGTGGGAACATAGCTTTCAGAATATCACGTGATACAACGGCTATTACTGCACCATCTGATGGAAAAGAAGGTAAGTTGTTTTTTTTGTAAGCGTACGAAATACTATTATCAGTAACATACGGAGCCGGGCGGTTATACTCATATTTGTAATGCCATGCTGTAATCAAACCGTCAAACTGAGCTACGCTTAAGTAAGCGAGCATGCGGCTTGTATAAGGAGGATGTGCAAAAGGGAAAGAAGGCGGACCTGCAGGGTTTGCTGCATTCGGTAAGGTATAGGTTCCATCTTCATTAGGGGGTGGAATCAAGTTATACTTTGCGGCCAATTCAAGTGCAATTTCATTCCACCTGATCAATGGATTGTTCGTCCAATACTGTACAGCATCAGTCTGTTTTCTGCTCAAATTCTGCGCAGCTAATTTTAGTTCCATCAACTCTGCCTGGTATTCTGCAGAATTAACTGCTGCCGGACTATTAATAACAATACTGCTACCATTGTCGAACAGGATGGGTTGCCAACTTCCTCCATCTTCATCCAAATTAAAAAATTGATAAGCGCTAAAATTATAATGGGTTGGTAACTCATGCTCACAACTGATTACGGCTACCATAACCAAAGTAAGCTTCAAACATAATGCAATTATTTTTTTCATAGTTGTGTCATCAAAATGTAAACTGATAGGTCATTCCTAGAGCTGCGTTGGTTGCTTTTCCAACGTTTCTGCCATTAAGCACCTGATTATACGATGCCGTAAAACTCAAGCCTTTAATCGGTTCTATAAATTTGAAATAATACTGAGCAAAGAATCCTGCCTGAGTAACTTCCATTTTATTAGTAGGCTGTGGCATATTCCATCTCCGAATGTCGTCCCCGGCTACGCAATTCAGCATATTATAAGTTGCTTCTAAACGAAGACTATGCTTTAGTAACCAGCCACCTAAAGTAGCTTGATAGTTTACGGCATTGGGCACGTCCATAAATGTGGTATAATAACTTCCGTTGTTATAGTAATAAGGTCGCTCGGCCTCCGTTTGTCCGCGCCACAAATAAGCAGCAGAGGTACGTAAATAGATAACACTATTAAATTCATATTGTCCGATGATACGACCGGTAAGCTCCTGCGTACCCAACCCTAAACTGTAGGGCATATAGTCCGACAAATAGTTACTCATGGGTGTGCCGAACTGAGCAACAGTTAATGCCGACACACGATGCTTTCCAAAATCCTTTTTAATAACTTCATATTTCAGCGCTACATTCACGTCCTGAAAGCCTTTCACGCCTGCTAACTGACCTCCATTAGATTTGGTACTCACATAAGGTGTCGATACTAAAAAATTCAGCTTATCGGTAATACCATATGCTATCATGGGCATATACGTTGAGCGGGTAAATTTTCCAATATTTTCGTTGGTGATGAGATTAGTTCCCTCCCAGTATTGATCCCAATTGCCTTGATCAAAACTAATAGCAAAACAAATCTCCCGCTTTTTCATCATAATGCCGTCAAAGGTTGTTTGCGCTAAAGCACTTGTATTGTATATAAAAAGCACCAGCATAGGCATACCTATCTGTAAATATTTTTTCATGGATATAGTAAATTAATTAGTTAACTACTTCATCTAAACAGTAACCATTTCTTGTACACAGAAGTACCCGAAAAATTCTTGCAAAGAATGAAGTAGTATTAAATTGAAATCTTTCTATCACTTTATGAATCATAATAGATAGA
>CAYNKN010000253.1:0-1405 GCA_964397805.1 uncultured Chryseolinea sp.
CTACTACTGCCTGAAGCGAAAGATTATAAAAGAATTGGAGAGGGCGATACAGGACCCAATACAGGTGGCATGGGTGCAGTATCTCCGGTTATCTTTGCTAACGAAACTTTTATGCGCGAAATTGATGAGCGTGTAGTGAAACCAACTATTGCCGGATTGGCAAAAGAAAACATTAACTATAAGGGGTTTATCTTTATTGGAATTATGAATGTTGGAGGGATACCGTATGTTATAGAATACAATGCACGCATGGGTGATCCCGAAACACAAGTGGTTATGCCACGCATTAAAAGTGATTTTACGGAATTACTAATAGCTACTGCGAAGGGTGAATTAAAAAACAAACAAATTGAAATTGAAGATCACCACGCAGTTACGTTAGCGTTGGTATCGGGTGGGTATCCAAACGAATACGAAAAGGGAAAAGTTATTAATGGCTTAGCAAGTGATTACAGTGCGGCTGTTTTTCATGCAGGCACTAAAACTAAAGATGGACATGTTATAACTGATGGTGGGCGAGTATTGGCTATAACCGGTAAAGGCAAGTCATTAAAAGAAGCGTGTAAAGAAGCCTATAGCGTGGCATCAAAAATTGAGTGGGACGGATTGTATTACCGTAAGGATATTGGTCAAGATTTACTGAACTATAAAGGATAAGCGGGATGGGTTGTTCATGCGGAACTAAAAGCGGAGATAAAGTATCCGGCTGTAATAATAACGGAGCCTGCAGCACAGGTGGCTGCAATAAAATGAATGTATTTGATTGGCTTTCTAATATGGAGATGCCAACGACAGATAAATTTAATGTTGTAGAGGTACGTTTTAAAAATGGTAATAAAGAGTTTTTTAGGAATACAGAGAAACTAAATCTCACCACAGGCGATGCTGTAGTAGTAGAGGTAGTGAATGGTCATCATATCGGGCATGTGTCGTTGCAAGGCGAATTGGTTCGGTTACAAATGCAAAAAAAGAAAATTGCGAATGATGGTGAGATCAAAAAAATATACCGTTTAGCACATCAAAAAGATTTAGAGAAATTTGAAGATGTAAAGAAACGCGAGCTGCCAAGCTTATATCGATCACGCGAAATAATACGCGATCTTAAACTTCAAATGAAGTTATCGGATATTGAATATCAAGCAGACAATACAAAAGCTACTTTCTTTTACTCTGCCGATGATCGTGTTGATTTCAGAGAGCTTATCAAATTATTAGCTGGTGAGTTTAAGATACGTGTAGAAATGCGCCAGATAAGTTTACGCCAAGAAGCAGGCAGACTTGGTGGTATTGGTGTTTGCGGTCGTGAATTATGTTGCTCAACTTGGTTAAGCGATTTTAAAAATGTGGCAACCAGTGCAGCACGTTATCAAAATCTATCGCTAAACCCTAGCAAACTTTCAGGTCA
>CAYNKN010000253.1:1415-5129 GCA_964397805.1 uncultured Chryseolinea sp.
ATGTGGGCGGTTGAAATGTTGCTTAAACTATGAGTTAGAAACCTACATGGATGCGCTGCAAGACATTCCTAAAATAGAAAGTCCTTTGCTAACAGAAATGGGTGAAGCCACTTTGCAGAAGACTGATATCTTCAGAAAGATTATGTGGTTTGGATTTCAATCCGATAATAATTGGTATCCACTCGATATTGTGCGCGTAAATCAAATTCTGCAACTCAACCGCGAAGGAAAAAAACCTGCCAATCTTCAGTTAGATGTATTGGCTCAAAAAATTCCTGTAGAAACGCTGAATAGCGATCTTCAACGGATGGATCAGAAGTATAAAACTAAACCCAAGAAGCGCAAGAAAAAGCGCAGAGATGGTAATCGGGATAACCGAGGCAATCGTAACCCCAATACCGGAAATCAGCCATGAGAATTTTTTGTTACAGTATTGTTATCTTGATTTTTTGTATTGCGTGCGATAGTCAACGGGTGTACGAAAAATATACTGACTTTGATCAACACCAATGGCTATCCAATAACCATCCGGAGTTTGAGTTTCAGGTGGATGATATAACTACAACGTATAACGTTTATGCCAATGTGCGTAACACAGTATCCTATCCTTACGCCCGTTTATTTTTTAATTACTACTTGGTAGATTCAACAAACGCTACTTTAAAGCACGAACTAAAAACAACTTTTCTATTTGATGCTAAAACAGGAAAACCATTAGGGCAAAGTGGCATAGGTGATTTGTATGATCAGCAGTTTATACTTTTAAATGATTATCAATTTAAACAGCCTGGTAAATACGCTGTAGTGTTAGAACAGTTTATGCGCTTAGATACATTGGAGGGAATTACGGCTGTAGGTGTACGTGTAGAAAAAACTAAGTAACGTTCAGCCTATCCAACAGCTACTTCAAAAAAACTATCCGGTGTTAAGTACTTCTGCGCGATTGCTTGAATATCTGCCGACTCAACACCATCGACCTGATTAATAATATGTTGATAATGTAAGGGTGCTAAATTGAAAAGGTAAATACTTTTTAACTTATCAATATGCGCAAAGGCGGTAGTCATTTCTAATTGAAGTCCGCCAATAAAATGGTTACGAGCCATATCGAGTTCCTCCCGATTAATGGGTTCACTGCACAAGCGCTGCATTTCCTTTTTAACTTCCGAAAAAGTAAGTTCAATGTTTTCCTTGTTAACGTCTGCTCCAATGGTTAAAAAACTATCATTTTTTAAAGTATGAAGCGATGCGTGTATTCCATACGTTAGACCTTTTTCTTCCCGTATGTTTTTCATGAGGCGTGAGCCAAAGTAGCCTCCTAAAAGATGGGTAACAAAAAGTAGTTTCGGATAGTCGGTGTGTGGCCTTCCAATCGATTTTTTCGCGATACGTAACGAAGATTGAAAGCTATTTTCTTTCTGAATAATTTCTCGTTTGGGTTCCTGTACGTCAGGTTCAAAATCAATTCGCTGTAGTGTGTTCTTAGCAAACCCCGAAAACATACTGGCGATTAAACGCTGATTTGCTTCTGTTAATTTCCCAGCTGCAAAGAGTGTAGCGGAGGTAAAGTGTGCATTAAAGTGGTCAACCAAATCTTGGCGAGAAATGCGTTCAATATCACTGGGCTCTAGTTCTTTTCCGTATGGATGTGTATTACCAAAGATATTTTTGCGGATGCGTTTTGATGCCTCAAAACTTGTTTTAGCCTGGTTTACTTTAAAGTTCTGTAAGTAAATAGATTTTAGCTGGTCTAATTCTTTATCCGGAAACGTAGCATGTTGAAAAAGCTCAAGTAAGAGTTTTAGTACCTGCTCCAAATTTTTGTTTAAACTATATATAGATACGGTAATAAAATCTAAGCCAGGACTAATCTCTACATGTGCTCCATAGCGATCGAAGAGTTCGGCAATTTCAAAGCTACTTTTTGAATTGGTGCCTTTCGTTAACAGATTTGCGGTAAAGTACGCAGCGCCAAACGATTTCTCGTACCAGCGGCCAGCAAGAAATAAAAATTCTATTTTTGAAACATCTTGATCACCCCCATGAATAAAGTAGGCCTCTGCTCCATCTTTTAATACAATTTTTTCAGGCGTAAGCAATTCAAATGAGGTGCTCCGGTTAAAGGCTGGAGCGATAGATCTGTCGAGCATGTTAGCGATTAATCAGTAACCGATTCTTTAAGATCGCGTTTGGACTCACGAAATTGAAAAATTAATGTATAGCGAATGGTTTCCGCTAAAGGATGTTCGCGTCTGTTGGTAGGTACTAAGTAAGCTACATCAAATCCAAAGATATCTTTACGAAAACCAAGTCCGATAGTCATGTATTTACGATTACCTTTATTTTGAGCTTCATTAAAGTACCCTACACGTGCTGCAAAAGTTTGGTTATACCAATACTCGATACCAGCTGAAGTCATAATTTCTTGAAACTCTTCGCGTGCACCATTCGGTGCATCTCCAAAAGAGGTAAACATGCCACTGAGTAACGAACGGTCTCTGGAATCTCTTCCCGCTACAATGTTTCCATCTCCATCTCGCACAGGAGGTGTTGGTACAAGTAATTTATTAAAATCTAATACAAAGGTTATTGAGTTATAGGGGTCAAGTTCGGTAGTAAAAGCCGAGCCAATGCGCAGGTTAGTAGGGATAAAATCTCTGTTGGCATTATCCGTGTACGAAAGTTTTGCGCCAATATTGGTAATCGAGGCACCTAATGAAAGGTTGGCGTTGCGTGCACTTTGTAAATCTTTGGTGTAGAATATACCAATATCAGTCGCTACGCTATTACCTGGTTTAGCATCAACACCACCTGTGTTAAAGGCACCTGTTAAGTTCGAGTGAATAAATCGTCCTGTTAAGCCTAAACTTAAATTTTCGGAGAGCATGCGGGAGTATGATGCGTCAAAGGCAAATTCTCTAGGATTAAAGTTTCCCAAAATATCTCCTTGCCCAGGGCCTTGATTAAAGGTAATCTCTCCCAAGTCGAAATACTTCATGGAAAAGGATACGGCCTGCTCGCGGGTAATTTTATAAAAACCTGATAGATAGGAAATAGACATGTCACCGATAATCTTTCCTAACCAAGGCGTATAGGAAACAGTACCACCATATTTTTGATCAATGAAAGCTAGTTTAGCTGGATTCCAATAGCTAGAGTTGGCATCAGGTGAAGTAGCAACACCTGCATCACCCAAAGCGGCATGGCGGGCATCTGGCGAAATGGCCAGAAAAGGTACTGCCGTAGTTATGGCATTTTGTTGCCCTAACAATTCATCTGGATTGACAACAGGTGTTTGCGCAAGAACCTGCATCGAGGCAGGAATGACAAATACCAATAGCAAGTAGGCTCTCGTGATCATTACATTTTTTTTCAAGGGTCTCAAAGATAATTAATTTGCTACAATAAGTTTCGTAACCCGCTCATTTTTAGAGCCATTGGATAGCGAACGAATCACTAGTCGGGCTAAGTATAAACCTCCGGGAAGTTTTTTTCCAAAGTCGGGTAAACTATCTATTTCTAGTAAATCTACACGGTATTGGCTGTCAGGTATTGTAAATGCAAAAGATTTGAGCTGTTGACCTCTCAAATCATAAATGGATAACTCACCTTGTAAATTATCGCCAGCCCGGTTGTGGTAAAAGAATATCGAGGTTCGTTCTTGAAAGGGGTTCGGGTAATTACCTAAAGTTTCAATAACCAATTGCTCGCCAT
>CAYNKN010000254.1:0-5079 GCA_964397805.1 uncultured Chryseolinea sp.
TGGTACAATGCAGTATCAAGAGAAGTGGGGTACATTCCCAGCGTTTGGTGCGGGATGGGTAGTTTCTGAAGAAAATTTCATGACTGGTTTACCTGTAGATTTCCTAAAGCTAAGAGCAGGTTGGGGCCGATTAGGAAACAGTAGTGTGCCTGCCAGTAGCGGAGCTAATTCTGTTTCTGTGGTAACCACAGGGATTAATGGTGCAATTGTGTCGGGAGCTGTATCAAGTACCAACTTTGCGTATTTAAGCTGGGAGGTAGTAGAAGGAACAAATATTGGTCTTGATATTGAGTTGTTGAGTAATCGGTTATCATTAAATGCCGATTACTACATCAGAGATACAAAAAATGCAGCGATACCGATCATTACACCCATTACGGGTCAGACATTTGCTCGTTCAGCAGGTGTAATTAGAAATTCAGGTATTGAGGTTGCGTTGAATTGGAGGGATGAGATATCCGATAAACTTAGGTACAATATTGGATTTAATTTCACCACACTTAAAAATGAAACTCGTGATATATTTGGTCAGCCTTATATTGATGGAGGGTCTGCTGAGTTCCGTCAAAGAACCTTAGTAGGAAATCCGTTGGCTGCATTTTTTGGATATGAAGTAGTTGGAGTGTATCAAACGGCTGAGCAAGTTGCTGCAGATCCTACTGCTGTTGCTCAGGGAGGTATAGTGCCTGGAGATTTCATTTATAAGGATCAAAATAATGATGGCGTAATTAATGATATGGATCGTGTGGTATTGGGCTCTTACTTACCCACATTGACCTATGGCGCAAACATCGGTCTCAGCTACATGAACTTTGATTTGGGAATAAACATTTACGGACAGAGTGGAAATAAAATTCTTAACCGTAAGCGAGGTGAAGTGATCTGGACACCTGATGGAAACATGGATGCTGACCTCGCCATAAACAGATGGCATGGAGAAGGCACGACCAATGAGTATCCTTCATCGGCAGGATTGCGAAAAGGCTGGAATCAAAGATTAAGTGATTTCTTTGTAGAGGATGGTTCTTTTTTCCGTGTACAAAATGTCAATTTATCTTATAACTTAAAGAATAAGATACTTAGCGGGGTAAAGGTGCCTGATATGCGATTTACACTTACCGCAGAGCGCCCTCTTACCTTATTTAATTATAATGGTTTCAATCCTGAGGTTTCTGATGGTATTGATACACAGACATACCCAATACCTGCCGTGTATACTGCGGGTGTAAGTATTAAATTTTAAATCCATAAAGAATTTTTATGAAAGCAAATAATAAGATAACAAAGATGATTGCGTTAGGAGTGGCTATGTTGTGGGCTACATCTTGCAGCGATGTACTTGATAAGTCGCAACTAAACATTGCCTTCACCGAGGAAACGGATTATACCAATACGGACAATATGATTTTGCCCTTAATTGGAGCGTATGCTGAATTCCAAAATAGGGGCTGGGAACAATATCCGCTTATCGCAGTGCGGGGGGATGATGTGAATGCCGGAGGGCTAGGAGATCAACAGGATTTTGCAGAAACAGATAAATTCAATTACTCCAATATAAATTTTTGGATGTATAATTCTGTTTGGCAGGGATTTTATCAGGATATCCTAAATATGCATTCATCAATGGAACAGATTTCCTTATATAAGGAATTTGCTCCAAATCCAGCGCTTGCAGAGCAATATATCGCTGAGTGCAAAGTATTAAGAGGATTTCTAATGCTGCAATTAACTCGCGCCTGGGGAGATATATTTATACCCACCTCATCTCAACCATCCGATTTTCTAGTGATGAATTTGTCCACGAAGGAAGAGGTGATGCAACACATTTCAGATCAGATGGATGAGGCCATACCACTCCTACCCAACCTGCGCCCCAATCAGCGTACGGATGTAACAGGCGGTGTAACTAAACACACTGCTCTTGCTATAAAAGCACTCGCAAATTTAGAATTAAAAAATTACCAAGGTGTGGCAGATGCCACTTCTCAAATTATCAGTTCTGGCTTATTTACTCTTGAACCAGATTTTTATGAGTTATTTAAAATTCCCGGAAAACTTAGTGATGAAAACCTTTTGGAATTTCAATACACCGACTTAGGTCAAGGATCAGGAATTCAAACCAGTTATTTGTTTGCTTTTTTTGGTCCACAAAGTTGGACTCCTGCAGTGGCTGGTGCTGGTGGTGGATGGGGATTTTATGAGCCAAGTATGAAATACATTAAGTTTATGTTGGATAGAGGAGAACAAGAGCGTCTTCAGACCTCCGTCATTTTTACTAATCGCGGAATAAACGCAATTAAGGAGGACCCGAATTATGCCACTCTTCCGGCCTGGATTACTAACACAACTCCGGATGGAGATCGTTTTGATGACTATAGCCGTGCCATGTTCGCGAGCGGTAAACATTACTTACCCTCTAATCAACTTACACCAGGACGCACAAATTATGGCACGAATAAAAATTTTATTTGTATTCGTTATGCAGAAGTATTGTTAATGCATGCAGAAGCATTAACTCGTGGGGCAACCGGCTCAGGATTAACTGCTGACGCTGCAGTTAACTTAGTCAGAAATCGTGTTGGGATGGGGAATCTTTCAGGGGTTACCGCTGAGCAGGTAATGGATGAAAAATTTGCTGAGTTAGCTATGGAATGGGGAACCCGTTACTATGATTTAATTAGATTAGAGAACTATGCTGCTTTAAGCTATGATGGAAGAACCTTCAGTGTAGATAAGACTTACTTACCTTACCCTCAAGCCCAACAAGATCAGTTGCCCGTCTTGAGGAATAGTCCCAATAATTAATTGAAATTCATTAAAATGAATATGAACATGAGAATCATAAAAAATGCAATGTTTGCTTTAATGGCAATAGCTTTCGTGGCGGCCTGTAAGGAGGGGATAGATCCCATTACCCCTGTTGATCCCGGGCCGGATTTAACAGCCCCGGTTATATCTGTAACCTATCCGGTAGAAGGTACAAAAATTAAAGTAGCCGAAGCTCTTACAAACGTCAATATCAAGTTCGAGGTAACCGATGACATTGAGATCCAAACTATCAATGTTAAAATGGATGGTGTGGATGTTGCTTCCTACAGCGATTTTTTGGATTACAGAAGGGCAGTAAAGGAAGTTTTATACGAAGGTCTTGCTACAGGAACACATGTATTAACGATTGTGGCAACGGACATTGAGAATAAGGTTACAACTACCGACATAAACTTCGAAAAAGAGGCGCCTTATTTGCCAATTTTTGAAGGGGAAACTTTCTATATGCCATTTGATGGTACATATACTGAGTTAATTTCAATTACCGATCCAACCGTAGTGGGTTCGCCTCTATTTGCAGGAGAAGGGAAGAAGGGTGGAAATGCTTACAAAGGGGCAGCGGATGCTTATCTGACTTTTCCAACAACTGGTTTGTTGGGCACAGAATTTAGTGCTTCGTTTTGGATGAAAGTTGATGCCACACCTGATCGGGCTGGGGTTTTGGTTATCGGACCGCCCGGAATAAATACCCGCACAAGTGGTTTCAGACTATTTCGTGAAAATGCTGCTGGTAAACAACGCTTTAAATTAAATGTAGGTAATGGTACATCAGATAGTTGGTTTGACGGTGGAGCGAATGCCGATGTAGTGCCCAATACAGACGAATGGGTTCACTTTGCTATTTCTATCTCAGCAACCAATGCAGCTGTGTATATCAATGGTCAGGTTGCTTCTCAAGGAAACCTTACAGGTGGTGTAAGCTGGACTGGTTGCGATGTGCTTTCGATTATGTCAGGTGCGCCTCGTTTTACAGAATGGGGTCATAATTCAGACAGAAGTTACATGGATGAACTTCGATTGTTCGACAAAGCTCTTACCCAGAACGATGTGTTAGATATCATCGGAAGCGATTACTCACCTAAATACGATGGTGAAGTATTATACATGCCGTTTGATGCTGATTATGGAGATTTGGTGAGTGGATCAAGTGCCACTGTGATTGGTTCACCTTCACTAACTACTGGAAAGTATGGAAATGCATATACTGGAGCTACAGATAGTTATCTAACCTATCCGATAGCCGATTTAGGATTAGGAGATGCATTTAGTGTTTCATTCTGGTATAAGGCTAATATAGTTCCAGATCGAGCGGGTATAATGGTAGTAGGCCCTCCAGGAATAAATACCCGAACCAGTGGCTTCAGGCTATTCCGGGAAGGTGGGGTTAATCCCATAAAGAGTAATGTCGGAATTGATGGTACTGGAGAATCCTGGAATGATGGCGGGGCCATATCGGATACAGAGTGGGTGTTTGTTACTATGGTGGTGGGCGATGGAGCACAAGGAATCTATGTAGATGGAACCTTATTGCGTGCAGAATCAACCTACACGGGAGCAGTTAGTTGGGCCGATTGTGAATTTATTTCAATTGGTTCGGGAGCTCCACGCTTTAGTGAGTGGGGCCATCTTTCTGATAACAGCTTAATTGATGAAGTAAGAATTTTTAACAAAAAACTTACTCAAGAAGAAGTTCAGGCTGTAATGGATGGAAATTAGTTTTTGGGGAAATTGTTGTTTTGTTTAATTGGGTAGAGGATCTCGTTACGAGATCCTCTTTTTCTTACGAACTATGGGTATAAGGAGTGTTTTTTGTTTTCTGGTCTCTCTTTCAATACTTCTCGGCTGTAAGGAGGATGAACCTCAAAGGGATTTGGAGTTAGTAAAAATATTCTTCGGATCAATTGAGATTGGCCTCGATGAAACCAATATCCCAAGCCAGCCATTGGATTTAGCAATTACGCTGGTGTTCTCACACCCTGTGAATCAATCAACAGCCACAGATGCAATTAGTCTGATCAGTAATAGTCTAAACACTCCCATTGACATTAGTTTTTTGACTCAAGGAAGTACACTCGTGATATACCCATCAGGGGCACTCACTAGTAATATGCTCTATACACTAACCATCTCCGACCTATTGAAAGGTTCGGACGGTTCCGGTTTCACTTCAAAAGAAATAACATTTACCACCGCTATGGTAAATGTGGCGGTTGTGTCAATTGTATTTGATGAAGTAGTGGCGGGCACTTC
>CAYNKN010000255.1:0-5067 GCA_964397805.1 uncultured Chryseolinea sp.
GGAGTTAAAGGAAGCCGTTAAAAATAGAATGGGAAACCTGGGGGTAGGAATAGCTTCGGGTATTTTTTTTAATCCGTATGGCAAGAAAAAGCCATCGCCTGTTTTTATAGGTGTTGATTTTTGCTGGCTTACTTATGGCGTTGATCGGATCGATGAAACTGCTACTGTACCTCCCTTAAAAACTTCCTTTAATATGTATAGTTTTCAAGGAGGCAGCAGACTGCTTTTAAATCAGGATAAAAAATTTGTACCCTTTGTAGATGGATTACTTGGAGTTCAGGTATTTAATACGCGTACTAAGGTAAATAAGAATGCTTTACAAACAGTGATCTTTGATGAAGAAGAAGAACTGATTAACAGCACTAACAATGCGGGTTTGATGTATGGATTAGGTATTGGTTTTTATACCAGACGCGAACGGATTGATGAAAATACGGCAAATCCATCTTTCTCTGTTCGATTGCTTTTTACCTGGAGCGATGATGCCAAATATGTGAAGCGTAATTCGGTTGAGGTATCTCCAACACTTGATGTAACGTACGAAACGGCCCGCATGCAGCCTACCATGTTTCAGTTACAGTTTGGATTACTACTTTATTAAAGTTTCAGTTTTTTAAAAATACCTTCTGGTATAGTTCGGATAATTAACATAATCAGCCGCCAAACAGGCAACACATACACCACGTTTTTCTTTTTATGCACTGCATTAAAAATAGATTTTGCTACCTGATCAGGTTTAGCTGTTAGTGGTTTGGGTAACTTGAGATGTTCTGTCATTCGGGTTGCGATAAATCCGGGCTTAACGGTTACTACATGTACTCCTGATGTTACTAACCGATTTCGTAAACCTGATAAGTATGCTGTGAACCCGGCCTTCGCGCTACCATAAATATAATTGCTTTGACGACCCCGTTCGCCCGCTACAGAACTAATTCCGACAATGGTTCCCTCTTTTTGGGATTCATACGCCTGTGCAACTACATTAAGTATAGAGACTGCACCTGTATAATTTGTTTCGATAATCGCGCTAGCCTCAGCCCAAACGTTGGCTGCGGTGGATTGCTCACCCAAGAGTCCGAATACACAAATTGTTATAACCGGTTTTGGATTTAGACTTGCAAAGAATGATGCATGCGATTCAAATGCCCGGCCATCAAAAAAAACAGGCATTGCCTTTACCTGATATTTAATAGCGATATCACTCGCGTCTATACCCAACCGTTGGCTATCGCGCCCTGCGAGGTAAAGATCGTAACCAGCTTTTGCATAGCGATGGGCACAGGCTATGGCAACATCACTGCTTGCTCCTAAAAGTAAAACTGTCGCCATGATATACCTATATACTTTTAATGTTTGCAATAATAGTAAATTAAATGAAAGACATAGATGAAGAAATAACAACATTACTTTAACATATAACGATTACTTTACTTTTAGTTAAATACATTAACTTGACCCCCGATGAGTTTTCCACTTCCACAAAAATATTATTGGTTATTCTTAATCTTGTTAGGCTTAGTTACTGCACTGGGTTTATTTGTTCCGTTAATGAATAATGACTCTGCCCATCATGCCAACATTGCTTTGCACATGCATACTACAGGCGATTATGTTTCGCTAATTGATCATGGTGCCGATTATTTAGATAAACCACATTTTCATTTTTGGTTAGCAGCCTTGAGCTACGCCATTTTTGGTGTGAATACCTTCGCCTATAAATTTCCATCGTTTCTATTTAGTGTGCTGGCTGTTTATAGCACCTACAAACTCGGCAACATACTTTACAATGTGGCTATCGGAAAACTGGCTGTATTAATTCTTGCTTCCGCCTTTGCCTTTATTGCTGCGAATAATGATGTGCGTATGGATGCCATTTTAACGGGTTCCATTATTTTTTCTATATGGCAACTTACAGCCTTTATTCAAACCGATAAGTGGCATCAATTACTTCTGGGTTGTATGGGGGCAGCTATTGCTTTTGCAACCAAAGGAATGATCGGTGTAGCCATGCCTGCTATCGCTATTTTTATTCATCTGGTTTATCAACGCAAATGGAAAAAACTGTTTTACTGGAAGTGGTTACTGGCACCTGTTTTTATTGGCTTGTTTATCAGTCCGGTGTTGTATTGTTACTACATACAATTTGACCTGCATCCTGAAAAAGTAATTCGTGGACAATCTGTTATATCCGGAGTAAAGTTTATACTCTGGTCACAAAATTTGGAACGACTCGATGGAAGTACATTAGGTAGTGCTGGCAAAAATGATCCGTTCTTTTTTTTGCATACCTTTTTATGGGCATTTCTTCCCTGGTGCTTACTTGCTTTTACTGCGTATTGGAAAGTCATAATTCGTTTAGCCAAAAAGCGGTTTCGGTTAACGGCACAAACCGAACTACTTACTTGGGGAACCATTACGTTTATCTTTATCATTATCTCTATGTCTGGCTTTAAGCTGCCACATTATTTGAATATACTCTTTCCGTTAATTGCCATTTTAACAGCTGCATTTTTGTACAGAATTAATCTTCGGAAAAAACATAAAGGCATTTTAGTAACTCAAAGTATTGTAGCCGCTATCATGTTTATACTTATCTGCATCATTAATCTTTGGCTCTTTCCACCACGTCACTGGCTCATCAGTATTATATGTTTAGTATTTATTGTTGGCGCATTCATTCTTTTAAAACAAACAGCGCGAAGACAACATGCCCTACTATTAAGTTGCTGGATTGCCGTATTTATGAATTTTTTACTCAACGCTAATTTTTATCCGCAGCTACTCTCCTATCAAGCAGGTAATACCTTAGCCGCACAAGTAACTACGAACAAAGAGATTTATTACTTACAAGATTTCGAAAGCAGTAATAGTTTTGATTTCTATCAAGGTAAAATTATACCTCACCTATCATTGGAAGAGGCCAGCCAGGCTACCGAAAAAATATTGGTGTATACCGGAGATAGTGGACTGGATGCACTTAAGGAAAGTGGTTTTGATGTTGAAGTTCTACACACTGCTTCCGACTACCGGATTACCCGACTCAAGAAAGAGTTTCTTAATCCGGCAACACGAGCTGAGGTTTTAAAAAAGCATTATATCTTAAAAATCACCAACTACTAAGGTAAGTTAAGACTACTTCACTATCGGCTAAGTATCCACTTTCGTTACCTCATAACCCATGTGTATTCCTTCACTTTTTAAAGATTATTATGCGTCCGTTAACAGCCTTAACTACCAATGATCGAGCAGAATTGCTTTATTGTGTGATTTAAATGCTTATTTTCAGGTCGATTTTTGGTGCCTAAAACCCTCATGAGAAAATTCTGTTGCCTCATTATATTACTATGTAGTTATACCTGCGCCTGGACTCAGCAGTATTCCATGTCGCTTGGAATTTATACCGGCATTACCACCACCCAAAGTTGGGACGATGGTATTTCGAAAGATCCTCGGTACAAAGCCAACTATACGGTTAAATTCGCGCCCGTGGGCTTAAACTTCGGTATGGACTACGAAGGCTTTGGCTTTGTTGTCAGCCCTGGCATCTTTAATATGGGTCAAGATTTTTTTGTGGTAAACACCTTTGGCGGTCAAAACGGCTTGCGCAAAAATGAATTTACCTACCTTAATATTCCCTTTGCCTTTAAGCTACCCATTATGAAACTCTCCTTTTTTAGAGTGAGCGCGATGGCTGCCTTTGGTGGAGCTTATCTCTTATCAGGTAGGGAATCGATTAGTCATGGTGAAGCTCGCTTAAAATTTCCAACAGAAGTATACCCCATTCTTCCTGACGATTATACCATTGAATACGATGGTGTAATTACCCCAGTTATAAATGACCTTACTATGATTTCTAAAGAAGACTTACGACCGCTACAACTTTTTGTAGGTGTAGGCTTTCGTGCAGACTGGGATATTTCCCAACACTGGCGTGCTTCGCTTGACTTTAGGGTAAACTATGGATTGAATGATCCGCGCAATGATGAGTACTTAATCCGCTTGAATGATTTTCAAACCCTTTATGATTTACCCGGAACACGAAAAGATACTTTTGCTCAACTTAGTATTGGTATTGCGCGGTACATTGATTTAGATAAAGGAGAACAAGACAGACGCAAGCGAATTAAAAATGAACCACGCCACCAAGTTCCGATGAAGTACCCATCCAAAAGAAACAGAAGTTCGAAGCCAAGGGGATAAACGGCTGCATGAATGTTAATCCGCAAGAGTCTGTAACAAGATCACAATAACTTAAACGCTAGCATAATTACGCTACGTGAAGTTTGTTATATTTTTGATTTAATTAATTTTTTTACACACTTAAAAACAATGCTTATGAAAAAATTAAGTACCCTCGTATTACTCGTTGTTCTTATTGCAGGTCAATCTGTTGCACAATCATGCAATCAATATTTCATTATGGATGAAGGTGTACGTACTACCTACGACATATTGAATAGTAAGAATAAAGTTACGAGCCGATCTGTACATTACTTTAAAAATGTTAGCGGAACAGCAAACAATAAAAAAGCAACATTAGCAATGGAGATCATTGATATGAAGAAAGAAACTGTTGTGAACACGGTAGAATCAGAATGGAGTTGTGTGGATGGTGTAATGACTTTTACAGCCAGTCCGATAGGTATGGAAGGTATCGACATGTCGAATACATCGATTGATGTAAAGATAGAGGGAGACCAAATGGACTTACCTTCTTCGTTTCAGGTAGGGCAAACGTTAAAAGATGTAAACTACCGGGTAAAAGTAGGTATGTCGGGAATGAATTTTATGGATCGTACTTTCCAAGTTAAAAATAGAAAAGTAGAAGCACGCGAAAATGTAACTACACCAGCAGGCACCTTCGATTGTTTTAAACTTACCTACACCACCGAAAGCCAAGGAAAAATGGGTTCAAGCAAACCTATACAAACTGCGGTTTGGTATAGTGCCAACACCGGCATGATTAAAACAGAAAGCTATAAGGATGGGAAAGTAGAAACTACACAGCTACTGACTAAGATTGAAAAGTAAATCAGGCAGCCGCAAGTGCAAAAACCACAAGGGCAC
>CAYNKN010000256.1:0-5033 GCA_964397805.1 uncultured Chryseolinea sp.
AAACACTTTGCTTACATTACCAGCGATGCCAGCGCACCGAACAATACATTTTACGAATACTTAAATAAATACATAACAACAGCTTACTATACGGTAGACAATCGAACTGATTTAGTAGAATTAGCCGATGCACTTGATCATCAAGAAATAATTATCGTAGGTGTATTTCCACAAACACCACAAGCTGTACTCGACAGGCTGGGTAGGTTACTTGATCAACTTCAGCCAACACGCCAAATTATTGTCTGCGATTTTGGTCACGAAACATTTTTACCTACTGCCTTGCAATTCAATACCCTACTTACTGCCTATGCCAATACACCAGAAACATTACGCGCTGTACCACAAGTAATTTTTGGTGCTTTACCAGCCAGCGGAAAATTACCTTACTCTATTAAACCTTTATTACCCGTAGGTACAGGAGTTAAAACAGCGGCTATACAAAGGTTAGGGTATTCGCTTCCGGAAGAATCGGGGATGGACAGACATGTACTTCAGAAAATTGATCGCATAGCCAACGAAGCTATTGCCAACGGAGCTACGCCAGGGTGTCAAATATTGGTAGCGAAAGATGGTAAAGTAGTGTACGAAAAATCGTTTGGTAAACTAACGTATGAAAGAATTGATAGCGTAACCGAAGAAACTATTTACGATCTCGCTTCTTTAACAAAAGTATCGGCTACCCTTCAAACAGTAATGTTTATGTACGAAAAAGGCATGATCGATTTGTATAAAAAAGCCTCTGTGTACTTACCCGAATTACGAAACACGAATAAAAAAGACCTTACACTGGTTGATATACTTACCCATCAATCGGGGTTAGTACCCTTTTTAATGATGTGGACTCAAACCGTAAAAGACACACTCTACTTGCCTACTTATTATAGTCGTGTTCGCACAGAAAAATATCCACTACAGGTATCATCAAAATTATTTGCCGCACCCGCAATTCAAGACTCGGTTTGGCGATGGATTACGAGCTCCAAATTGGCTGAAAAACCCGTGCGTACAATTCACCCCTATCGATACAGCGACTTAGGTTTTATGATGTTAAAAACACTGGCCGAAAAAATGACCAATCAGCCCATGAGCGATTTCCTACAGCAAAATTTTTATGAACCTTTGGGCGCCACAACCATGGGTTTTAATCCGCTAGAGCGATTCCGTCCGCAAGCTATTGCTCCAACAGAGTTTGATAAAACCTATCGAAAAAGCATGGTTTTAGGTACCGTACACGATGAGCGTGCCGCTATGTTAGGTGGTATTTCTGGGCATGCCGGGTTATTTGGCAATGCACGCGATTTGGCCAAGCTTGGGCAAATGCTACTACAAGAAGGGAGTTACGGTGGATATCAATTTTTTAAACCAGAAACTGTGAGACTTTTTACCGCCAAGCAATTTGAGAAGAGCCGAAGAGGATTGGGCTGGGATAAACCGGTACAAAGTGAATGGGCGAGTCCTACCTCTTTAAAGGCTTCACCCCGCACGTATGGCCACACAGGCTTTACCGGCACCTGTTTATGGATAGATCCAGAGTTTAATGTGGTTTATATTTTCATATCTAATCGGGTTTACCCCGATAGAAACACTAAACTAATCACCACCAATGTGCGTTCTCGAATACAAGATTTGATTTACGAGTCAATCTTCGAATATTGTAAAAGTAAGTAGATCTTTAAGCATAAGCGATACCTTAGCCGGCACAATAAAGAACTTGAAACCAATAACCATGCATGCTCAAAATTTCGTAAATGAACCCCTTGGCATAATGGTTCGGATTAGGGTATTCCATATAACTTCTAAAAAAAATAGTAACTCATGAATATAGGAATCGTATGTTACCCAACCTTTGGAGGAAGTGGTGTAGTCGCTACGGAACTCGGAAAGGCATTGGCTAAAGAAGGGCATAAAGTTCATTTCATTACCTACTCACAACCCACCCGCCTAGATTTTCTGAACGAAAACTTATTCTATCACGAAGTAGAATTTCACTCCTATCCACTGTTTGAATACCCACCCTATGAACTGGCGTTGGCTAGTAAAATGGTTAGTGTGGTGAAAAACGAAAAACTAGAGTTACTCCATGTGCATTATGCCATACCTCATGCATCGGCAGCTTACATGGCCAAACAAATTTTAAAAACAGAAGGCATTATTATTCCGGTAGTAACTACCCTTCACGGCACAGACATTACCTTAGTTGGTAAAGATGCCTCGTATGAGCCGGTTGTTACCTTCAGCATAAATCAATCGGATGGTGTTACTGCCGTATCCGAAGATTTGAAAAGAGAAACTTTTCAATCATTTAAAATCACCAATGAAATTCAGGTGATCCCTAATTTTATCGACCTCAAGAAATTCAAAAAACAAAAAAAGGATCATTTTAAAAAAGCCATTTGCCCGAATGACGAGGCCCTGATTGTACATACCTCTAACTTTCGAAAAGTGAAACGCGTGACGGATGTAATCCGCATCTTCGCCAACATCCACCGCGAAATACCCGCTAAATTATTAATGATTGGCGATGGCCCCGAGCGAACAAAAGCGGAAACACTTTGTCGCGAACTGGGAATCTGCGATGATGTTCGCTTCTTAGGAAAATTGGAAGCTGTAGAAGAAGTTTTATCGGTGGCCGATCTATTTGTTATGCCTTCAGAAAAAGAAAGTTTTGGTTTGGCTGCCCTAGAAGCTATGGCCTGCGAAGTACCGGTAATCTCCACAAACACAGGTGGCATACCCGAACTTACCGTGCAAGGTGTTACCGGATTTATGAGTGCTATTGGTGATGTTGAAGAAATGACCCGCAAT
This sequence comes from uncultured Chryseolinea sp., assembly GCA_964397805.1. GTDB lineage: Bacteria > Bacteroidota > Bacteroidia > Cytophagales > Cyclobacteriaceae > Chryseolinea. The sequence continues at coordinate 2,809 of CAYNKN010000256.1, forward strand.
GCCTTACACATTCTGGATAAAAACAACCTACCTGCTTTTAAAGAAAACGCACTAAAACGCGCTAAGGAATTTGATATCACTAGGATACTACCTCAATATGAAAGTTTCTACGAAAAAGTATTAGAAAAAAGTTCAACTAAAGTAAGCGCATAACGTAAGGTTAACATGTTACCAAATTGATTTTTCAGTAACTGCTATACTTAAACGTCTAATGGTCATCGAAAACCAACGAAGCAATTTCTAGCTTCGTCCGAAAAATAATAATAGTCTTCGATCCCTTCGACCCAAGTTTACTAAGTTTTGCGTTACTTCAATTACTTTAGTGTTTAGGTTAAATTGTTGTTGATTATGAAAGGCGAAAGCATTATCCCCAAAAATAAAGGGACTAAGCAGTTGTTTAAAAATCCTATTTTAGAAAAGCTTGCTCGAACACACATTGCCGTTCCGTTAGTAATTTTCTTTGTTTACGGTGTAAGTCTGTTGTACTGGAGTATTTCGCACACCACATTAACCCTACTACAAACCTGTGTTACTTTTGCTATAGGTATAATTGCTTTTACATGGGTAGAGTACATGATGCACCGTCATGTTTTTCATATGCGTACCTATACACAAGCCAGGGTAAAAATTCAATACTTAATACATGGTGTTCATCATGAATTCCCTAAAGATAAAGATCGGCTAGCCATGCCTCCCTTATTGAGTGTAACCATCGCTACCATTTTATTACTGCTGCTTAGGCTAATCTTAGGCGATTTTGTTTTTTCATTCCTTCCGGGATTTCTAACCGGATATTCAGGGTATCTGGCCATTCATTATATGGTACATGCCTACCCACCTCCTAAAAATGTATTTAAGGTATTGTGGATAAACCATGGTATACATCATTACAAAGATGGGGAGATTGTATTTGGTGTATCATCGCCCTTTTGGGATTACCTCTATGGAACCCTGCATGAGAAGAAGGCTACCTAATTGCTTAAGTCATAAAAAAAGCCGCTTCGGAAGTTCCGGGCGGCTTTTTCGCTTAGGTTAATGAATAACTAAATTTTGGATTCCTTTACAGGCTTTTCGGGAGCTTTTTTAGCATACGTTGCGCACGTATATTCAGAACACGCGCCTAACATGGCTGCCACTACGATTAAAACCAACACAGATTTTTTCATGAGTTAATAGTTTTTTGGGATTTTGTTTTTCTTTCTTAAGCAAAGGTATCCCGGCTTGCTCACTTGGTAATTTTAAATCTGGCCAAATACTTACATGAGTTCTTAAACTTTTTGGATGCAAGATTTTCAACCACTACAAAGCACCCGTTAACCGCACATTAAGTCATACTATCGGCTATGGCATTGTCTATTTAAAATTACTTAATCAATAAACATACTGATTAATTGAAACAGAATCTGCAACTTAATGGTTTACTGACTATACTATTCAAAATATGCTAGGCTACAGATTCTCTCATTACACCCCACCACCGGGAAAAGCCAAAAATGATTTCGAAAAGTTGCTTTCAATTTTTATGCAGCTCATTCTCATTACTTCAGGCAATGTGGCCGAAGCATTACAATGGCTTACCGAGGTCGATCGGCAATACGGCCTTACCAATCAGCAGTATGGTATGGGCGATTTTATTGAAGATTTAAAGAAAAATGGATACATCACCGATGAAGGCCCTAAGGGCGAATTCAAACTCAACGCAAAAAGTGAACAAGCACTTCGGCAATCGGCATTAGAAGAAATCTTTGGAAAACTAAAAAAATCATCATCAGGCGAACACAATACCCAACATAGCGGAAGGGGCGATGAACAAACTACCGAAAGACGGGAGTACGAATTTGGCGACACCCTCGAACAAATTTCGGTAACCGATTCGCTACGCAATGCACAGATCAACCACGGCCTAGATAACTTTTTTATGACCGAGGCCGATTTGGAAGTGATGGAAAGTGAATATAAAACACAAACGTCTACGGTGTTAATGATTGATATATCACACTCCATGATTCTCTATGGTGAAGATCGTATTACCCCAGCAAAAAAAGTAGCTATGGCATTAGCCGAACTCATCACCAAAAAATATCCGAAAGACACACTGGATATTTTAGTATTTGGCGATGATGCCTGGCAAATTGAAATTAAAGACTTACCCTACTTGCAAGTGGGGCCGTATCATACCAACACCGTTGCCGGGCTTGAGTTAGCCATGGATATTTTGCGCAGAA
>CAYNKN010000257.1:0-5022 GCA_964397805.1 uncultured Chryseolinea sp.
GCTTAAAGAAAAGAACATCTCGGTCCAAAAAAAACAAGATTTAATGGATTACCTGCAGACTAAACTTCTCTTCTCTCGGTAGGACAATTAAACTGCCTACGCTTTATATACATACCGTTATAAAAGTTACTAGCCTGCGCACGGTATCACTTCACTTGATTTTTCAAGAGTTCTTTCCAAACACAGTTGTTAATCAAAGATTGGTTATTCAGATTTTATTCAGTAACGGCTTTAATGATTCAGTTCGAGCGCTTCGTTTGCAATGTTACCCTAAATACATTTTTCATTTTAAAAAAATTAGTAATGACTTGATTTTTTCATCGGGGGGGGGTAGTTTTAAATATTAAAATGTTAATCAGTTGTTCTAAACCCCGTTAATTATGTGTTACTATACAGTTTTAGAAAAGTGCGTTAGACGTACTTTCTCTCTTTGTTTAAGTCTGTTTATCATGTTTTCTTGTCAAGAAAATGAGTTTAATCAGCATCCTGTTCAGCACGAAACTCGATTATCCTTCGAGTTAAATACCGATTTCGAAAAGCAATTAGTTCGGTTAAGCACTTACTTCGGAATGATTTTAAACGATGAAGATGCCATGAAGGAATTATTCGACTTAGCACATGCAGCGGGTAATGTGGGTGACATCGAGTATAGCTTACGAAGATTATTTGAAGATGGCGAAAATCCCGTTTCTAAAAGTAGCTCTGCTCTATTATCTGCCTTTAAGGGGAATTCTTCCTCGCATCGATTAACGGGTGAAAACAATAATTTGGAAGACTTCATTTCCTTTATTAATGCCCATGACATTGAAATTTTAGCTCCTTATCTGGCAAGAAATTTTAGCCCGAGTGATGTGACCGAGTTGACAATCTCTTGGTGGACAAAAGAGATGGAGGAAATGGCGCTTGCTAAGAATCCGGACTGGATAGGTGAAACCCCTGCCTTTAAAATCAATTTATCTAATTCGGATTATTACTATACTACTATCCTTGAGGCAATAAAAGATGGTAGTATAGAGGTCTTTATGGTTAGTGATGAATATGCTAAGCAAAATCCTACCATTGTGCTTGGTGCTTTCGGTGAGGATTTGTATAATCAGCATTTAAGGGTTGGTCAAAATCAAACTCAACATGGGAGGGTTGCTCAACTGACTAATGTTGTTCCGAAGCAAGCTGGAATTACCTGCGATCAGGTATTATCCAATGATATTCTTCGTTATAACATGCCAGATATCAGGATTCTAGACAACACAAGAACTTGGCCACTTGGAAATTTCATTTCGATGTGGGTGGCATACAGCGCGTATAACTTGCAAGGAGGATTTCCCGCATTAGGTTTCACTGTTAATCAGCTTCTTAACGAAAAGAAAATAAACAGAGGTGATTTTTCTTGGAAAAGTAATTTTGTGCCTCCTTTACTTTCGCATTGGCATGAATCGAGTATTGCTATACAACTGATCTTTGCTCATAAAAATAATAGAAATAAAGTAGATCAAACGGTAATTGCGGTAGCTTCAAATCCTTCAGGCGGAAGTGTTACAAGTACGACAACTATTAAAAAAGATGATACCAGGCTTTATGGTTCTCAAACGTGGTATCGTTGTGCTGAAATCAATGGGGCGCATACCCTACCCGTTTCACCTGTTAATCAACTCAGATTTGGTAATGCTATTTGGCAATTTACCGGGGGAGGTAATAACCGAATTGAGTTTACATTAGAGCCACGCTTAACAAGAAACTAATGGTAAAAAAATGGAGCTCTACGTTGCTGCTGCTTCTGGCTGGTTTCACTAATCTTTTAGCGCAGGATATGTTTGAAAACAAGCGCGAATTTTTGGCGGGCGTAAGTTATTTTAATGTGGTTAACACCTGGAATAGGTTCTTTAAGGACGAACGCAATCACGGTGTTGGTTTGTTTGCCGAATACCGGTTTCCACTAATCAAGAAATGGAAAATAAATGCGCATGCTACTGCTGGTGTTGATAAGATAACTGACTGCAACTTGTGTAAATCAGGATGGTACAATGAATCGGTATGGATTGGAGCAGGTTTGGGTACTTTTATCAATGTGGCTAAGCGTCATGTCTTTACTGCGCAGCTACGCGCAAGGGTAGTTGGTTTTGAGCGTACCGAGGCTTGGTTATTTATAGACGGAAATCCGATAGAATGGTCAACTAAGCGAGACCTAAGTACGGCTGTTGGCGTAAAACTTGGGTATCAGCTACCCATTGATTTGCCGCTCGAACTAAGTTATGCTTTCGAAGGTGCAGATGGTTATGCAAACATCAATACATTTTCGTTAGCCTGGCGATTTACTAAATGAAGGATCTGAGAATTTGGACAAATAAAAGTATTCAATAAATAACAAGTTGAACGCATTACCGCGCAGGAAAAAAATGTTTTAGTACAACTTAGAAACCCAGCGTCTTTGGAGGTGATTCTGTCATTTAGGCTATGCAGTTAATTTTTTAACCACAAAGAACTCAAAAGATGCACAAAGAGAGAAATAATTTTTACTTTGTGTTCTTTGAGAAAAATAGTTATGTTCTTTGTGGTTTATATAATTTTAGAATGCTTTGTATTCAATTAAAAGCCACCACCTCTTTTGGGGATGGTGGCTTACTTTTTTTAGGGATGTAAAATACTGTTGAAGCCGTAAACAAGAATCTTTACTAAGTAGATGTGTTTTTCATTACTCGCACCCACCATTGCTAAAGCGATTGGATGCGCTGCGGTAGTTTATGATGTTGGGTATCGTTTTTTCATAGCGTGTACTGATTTCGTAATCAATTCGCTGAGCACAGTCACATCGATATCAGCCAATGCATTAATGTATAAACAGGACGCACCTGTTTTGTGTTTGCCTAGTTTTTTAAGTAACTCTTGGTGGCTTTCGAAACCATCCATGATGTAAATGGAGATGTTACTTTTTCGCGGAGAGAATCCGGTAATAAACCAATCGCCTTCTCGTCCGCTCTCGTATTGGTAATGGTAATTTCCAAAGCCAATCATATTGGTGCCCCACATCACGGGTGGTGATTTTGAAATACGTTGCATATAGTTTATTAACGTCATGCAATCGTTTCTTTTTTGTTCGCTAGCAATAGTGTTTAGAAATTTCTCTACCGCATGTAGCGTAGGTTGTGTTTTTTGTGTTGCCATGGTATCGTACTTACGTTATAAAACCACTATGCCCGAACAGTTAAAATAGAATAAGCTAGTTATCCTTTCCCTTTCGGAAACTCCAACCAATACTTCCTGCTAAAATTAAAAACATCAACCACGAAGATGCCATGGTTACCGTATTGCCAACCGTATAGGCTGCAGGCTTAAAGGTAAACTCAATGGTGTGTTTTCCTGCTGGTATAGGTAGTCCACGCAAAGTATAGTTTGTTTGAATGATCTCACTCTCTTTACCATCAATGGATGCTTTCCAACCTGCCGGGTAATAGATTTCTGAAAAAACACCAAAGCCGTCAGCGGATGATTCTGTTTCATACTTTAGGTAGTTTGGTTTTTCTTCTTGCAGCGTAATGCTTGCCATGCTATCGTACGAAAAATCAGGCACGGTGAATTTCGTTGTATTGATAACAGCTTGATAGCGGGTATCAATTGAAGATAGTTTCTTGAGTTCTTCGGTTGCACTGGTGGCGGCAATGACATCGCGAATAAACCATGCATTACCCAATGCGGCATCATTAAGAATAATGTTTGTGCGTTGAGGGCCATACACCACATACCGGGCGTTTAGCATTTTTAGTGCGTTATACTTTTCAAAATCTAATGTGCCTGATTGTGCATCTTGAACCAGGGCGTTCGTTTCTTTGGCCAAACAGGAATCGTATAAATCTTGATAGCGCCTGAGTTTTACACCGTGATATCCACCGATTGAATTGTGAAAGTACGAAGTGCGTGCTTCGCTCATGGTGCCTTGCAGATTCAGTACGCGGAAGTAATCCTTATCTTGTGCAATAGCTTGATCGGCTTCTGATATAGCGAACGTTGATTTCTCTTGCTTGCGCTGGTAATTATCTTTGGTGATGAATCGTTTGCTGATAACCGTAATATCAAACGTGGTGAATACAATCAGTAAGGCATAGAAGGCAATGGGCGATATTTTTTTCCACACCTCAAAATACATAACAATAAAAATGGCTACCATAAATGATAGTGTGCGAAACGTATCGCTTCTGAATAAGCTCTTACGATCATCGGCCAATGCATTGGTAAACCAAACCGGCAGATCGTGTTCATCTTCGCGTAGAAAAGAAAACATACCCGAAGTGAGTAGTAATAATAAGCATAACCCACCCGTTGCGCCTAATGCAAGCAGTAGTTTCCTTTTTGATTCTTTCGTTAAGCCTTGTGTCATTACTTTTTCTAATCCGATGAAGCCCAACAGGGGTAAGGCAAACAAAGTAATAATCAGCGTAAAGGTGGGCGATCGAAATTTGTTGTATCCCGGTAGGTAATCAAAGAGAAAGTAATTAAAGGAGGAGAAACTATCGCCCCAGGTCATCATAATGGCCAGCACACTAATGGGCACCAGCCACAGTACATATTTCTTTTCGGCAAATGCAATTCCTACAACGAACAAGAAGACAATAACAGCTCCGGCATAATAAGGTGCTGTGGTAGGTTTAGTACCCCAGTACGCTGACGTATAGCCCGCCAGTTGGTTGGCCAGTTGTTCATTACCCGAACGCATGAGCGCTTTGTAAACATTGCTTTCCGTGTCGCGTACTAAAAAGTTCGCATATTGGCCACCGTAAAAATTTGGGATAACCAGCGTCATTGGGTCGAGTATACCGTTGCTGTAGTCAAAGGCATAAGCTTTACTAAGTCCGCTGGTACCAGTTTGTTGCTGTGTTACTAATTCAGATTTCCCTCGGGTAGAATAGTTACTGTATTCGGTTACTGCCCAGAAGGGGCCAAAGAAGGTGCCGATGGCAATACAAGCAGCACCGGTTAATAATCCTATTGTTTTAAAAAATGCGGGTAGTTTTTTTTCTTTTACAGCATCAA
>CAYNKN010000258.1:0-5019 GCA_964397805.1 uncultured Chryseolinea sp.
CTGCGCTACATCAAACGATTAGAAAATAAAGACTTGTCGATGGTTCACTCCATGATTTCATTAGGATCATGCACGATGAAGTTAAATGCCACTGCAGAAATGATTCCTGTTACTTGGCCAGAGCTGGGCAACATACATCCCTTTGCTCCCGCTAATCAAACACTCGGTTATCAAGAAATGCTTCACGATCTGGAGAACTGGTTAAAAGAAATTACAGGCTTTACCGGTGTATCGCTGCAACCCAACAGTGGTGCACAGGGTGAGTATGCCGGACTCATGGTTATTCGTGCGTACCACCAAGATAGAGGCGACACACATCGAACTATCGCATTGATTCCAGCATCGGCTCATGGAACAAATCCGGCCAGTGCCGTTATGGCAGGTATGGAAGTAGTGGTTGTAAAATCAGACGAAGAAGGAAAAATTGATGTGGCTGATTTAAAAGCCAAAGCAGAACAGTATAAAGAAAGACTTTCTTGTTTAATGGTTACTTATCCATCAACCCATGGAGTGTTTGAAGAAGCCATTGTTGACATTTGTGAAACCATTCATCGCCAAGGTGGCTTAGTGTATATGGATGGTGCAAACATGAATGCACAAGTAGGGCTTACATCGCCTGCTAATATTGGTGCCGATGTATGCCACCTTAACTTACATAAAACATTTTGTATCCCTCATGGAGGTGGTGGCCCTGGCATGGGACCCATCTGCTGCAACGATAAATTAAAGGCTTACTTACCTAGCCATGCCGTTGTAAAGACTGGTGGTAAAAAAGGAATTCCTGCAGTTTCTGCAGCGCCATGGGGAAGCGCCAGTATTCTGGCTATCTCGTATGCCTACATTGCCATGATGGGAAGCGAAGGATTAACGAACGCTACGAAGTATGCCATCGTTAATGCGAACTACATCAAAGAAAAATTAAACGGGCATTATAAAATTCTTTACACGGGTACCAACGGGCGCTGCGCACATGAAATGATTGTAGACTGCCGCGACTTTAAAAAAGTTGGTGTAGAAGTAGAAGATATTGCCAAGCGATTAATGGATTATGGTTTCCATGCGCCAACCGTTTCTTTTCCAGTAGCCGGTACGTTAATGATTGAACCCACCGAAAGTGAACCGCTAGAAGAATTGGATCGGTTTGTGGAAGCGCTGATTGAAATCAGAAATGAAATTCGCGAAGTCGAAGAAGGCAAAGCTGATAAAGAAAATAATGTATTGAAGCATGCTCCGCACACGGCCGCAGTTATTACTGCCGATGAATGGACACGCCCCTATAGTAGACAAAAAGCAGCTTACCCACTTCCTTATATAAAAGATACCAAGTTTTGGCCAAGCGTAAGTCGTGTTGATAATGCGTATGGAGATCGTAATCTGGTATGTAGTTGCTTACCACTAGAAGACTATATTAAAGAAGAAGCATAATCATTTGCCAAATCGGCAGCCTCTTTGCTTTACGTTGTTGGGTTTTGCAGCGCGAAACCCAACAACTTTCATTTAACCACATGTATATGACTCGTACCTTACTTAGTATACTCGTTGGTGTATGCATTGCATCTGTAGCGCACGCTCAAACAAAGTCGGTATATCAAGGATTTCCATCCTTAGTTTGGCCTAAGCTTTACGACATTAAATTTGAAAAGGCGAAAGATAAATTAGGCGAGTATGACAAACCCATTTTTAGTGAAGCAACAAAAGCATTAAATGGAAAAGTTATTTCTCTGCCTGGCTACATGGTGCCCTTTGAAAGTGGCCTAAAAGGAAATCACTTTATGTTTACCTCGTTGCCCCTAAACGCTTGCTTTTTTTGCGGGGTGGGTGGCCCTGAAAGTGTTATCGAAGTCTACATGAAAAACACTATTACTTATACCGAAAAACCCATCCAACTAAAAGGTATACTTCGTCTTAACGATATAGACCCCGATAAAATGATGTACATGTTGGAGTTAGCAGAATTTGATGGTGAAATTGGTTTTTGATATTCATTTTGAATCATAGCCTACAGTTTAAATCATATACTTTGATAACTGAATTTCGTAAAACCTTAATCACTAGTCTTCCAATTTGGCATCTTTCAAAACAAAAATATGATGATTGGGATTCGAGTCGTTCAGCCACAATACACCTTTCATCACAATAGTTTTAGTAGTAAACTTTACAGATTGTTTTGTTTCTACCTCAATAACCGTTTCGGGTCCAGCGGCACCACAGAAAAAACACAGATTAAACGGTACTGCCGATAACATAAATTTGCCGCCTCCACCTAACTCCTCCACAGGAATAATGTAGCCCTTTAAGGTAATCGGTTTTCCCTGAAACGTTTTTAGGTATTGACTAAACACGGGTACCTCTATCGTATAGCCTGCCTTATCCTTTTTCGTTTCAAATCGTACTTGTGCTAAGGTGTGCCAAAAGTTTTCAGGTTGCGCCCCTAGGGTATCAGCGAGTAAGCCGATCAGCAAAAACAACTTTATCGATTTAGTGCTTAACATGGTAGAATTAGCTTGGGGCAAGGGTTATTTCCTTTCAAACGTAAAGAAAGTTAACCACACTTACATCTGCCTGTAATTAAGTAGCACAAACGTTTGAAATGTAGCTAATGTCATGGAACTTTGCGTTAGCTAATACGCTTACTTGTTCATCTACTTACTCCTTAAATTAGTATGGCTTTTTTGTTTGATTCTTTTGAAGGGTGGAAAACTTATAGCGAAGAAAATAAGCTCTCGCTGGTGAACATAGTGCTGGAGTATGAGCGCACTCAAAAAAACAGAACCGATAACGAAATATTTAGCGGACTAGCTCACGCGTGGGAAGTGATGAAAGATGCAGTACACACCGGGCTGGAAGAAGATATGACCTCCCGCTCGGGCATGATTAATAACGGTGCTAAAAAAGTCTATCGCTACCCCAAAGCTGTTTTATCAAAACAGTTTCAACAACTTATTGCTCGTGCACTGGCTGCAAAGGAAGTAAATTCGTGTATGGGTAGGGTTGTAGCCGCACCCACCGCAGGCGCTAGTGGCATTATGCCCGGAGTTTTATATACCCTTCAGGAAATACATACAATACCCGATAAAAAAATTATTGAGGCTATGTTATTAGCCGCAGGTATCGCATTAATTATGGAACAAAAGGCTTCCATATCAGGTGCGGTTGGGGGATGCCAGGCCGAAACCGGAACAGCTGCCGCAATGGGTGCAGGAGCAATTGTATATTGCCTCGATGGCACCACCGAACAAATTTTTAATGCCGTAGCGATTACCGTGCAATGTATGTTGGGATTAGTGTGCGACCCCGTAGCCGGTTTAGTAGAAGTACCCTGTGTAGTACGCAATGCCAGTGCGGCAGCCATTGCCAACAGCTCTGCTCAAATTGCATTAGCCGATGTAAGTAGTGTAATACCTGTAGATGAAGTAATTGAAGCGATGGGTGAAATTGGTGCCAGCATGGAAACGCGTTACAAAGAAACTGCCTTGGGTGGATTAGCTGCTACCAAAACGGGGCAAGCTATTTCGAAGCGTGTATTGATTCGCGACATCGAGATTCTGCCCGATGAAACTATTCCTGAAATGTGATCGTGATATCGTTAATGTAAATCAATGTAGTGCGAAATCTCATCAGCAAAAAAATAAACGCTTACACTAAATATAACAGACCATATACACGCGCTAATAAACATAGCGATGATCAGTTTATTACGCGGCACGCCAAAACTTACTGCCAGCACCGATCCGCCAATAGGCGTTAACATTAACGGTGTTAAAGCAGCTACACCTATAATACCATACTTACGCCAAATAGTAACGAACTTTCGGTTTCTGCTGCTAAAGAGTTTTTTGTTTTTAGTTATTCGCTTCATTACTTTTTCGCGAAGGAAATCGCCAAAAAAAGCAAAGGCCAACACCACCGTCATCATACCTGCAATAGTAACCACAATGGTTGTTACCAACGATAACCCCGCGGTATAACCGCCTACCGGACCAAATATAAATTTCACCATACTAGAAAAGTATACAGTCACGGCCTTCAAAATCTCTTGCCACATAAAATATTACCGCACGTTAAGGTTAGTGTTTTTCGCCATAGCTTAAGTCACCTGCATCGCCCAAGCCAGGAACAATATAACATTCATCATTCAGGTGCTGGTCGATGGCGCATGTCCAAATTGAATAGGGCTGTTTCATATTTTTTTCAACGAATGTAATACCTTCTGGAGCTGCCACTACAGAAACCAAATGCACATGCAAAGGTGTGCCGTAATTTGACAATGCCTCAATAGTACGAATAAACGATTTGCCCGTTGCCAACATCGGATCAATAATAAAAACATGTTTGTTGGTTAAACTCGGTGCCGCCACGTATTCCAGATTAATGGTAATTTCTTGTTCCCCTTCTTTTCGATAAGCACCAATAAAACCACACTCTGCATTATCATAAAAATCTAAAAATCCTTGAAAGTAGGGCAACCCGGCTCGCATTACAGTTAGTAAAACAGGTGGCTGTACTTCTTTTGACAATACCGTTGCCAGTGGTGTTTCAATACTAGTTTCCCGAAAAGATAATACCTTAGAAATTTCGTAGGCCATAAGCTGACCTAAACGCTGCATATTTTTTCTAAATCGCTGCCGGTCTTGCTGCACCTGTTTATCGCGTAGTTCATTTAAAAACTGTAATGCAATCGAATTTTGGGAACTCAGGTTGAAAACCATCGATGTTGTTTTTTTCTATCCAAAATTTAGAATAAAGTTGTGGCACAAACTACGAACCTATAAAAGAAACATTTTTATACATCATGCTATGGGCGCCATCAACCTTAAACTTTTAAAACAACTCTGCGAACTTCACGGGCCTTCGGGTAACGAGGTAAAGGTAAAAGACTTTCTACTGCGCTACATTGAACGTGAAAAAAAGAACTGGAAAGTAACTCCGGAAATTTATCATGGAGAAGGATTTCAAGATTGTATTGTATTGGCCTTTGGAAAACCTCGCACCGCCATTTTTGCACACATGGATAGCATT
>CAYNKN010000259.1:0-5017 GCA_964397805.1 uncultured Chryseolinea sp.
TGTATGGTTCGAGCGATATTTTCTTTTCCAGTGCCACTTTCGCCCTCAATAATCACCGACATGTCTGTGGGAGCCACCAACTTAATGTAATCGTGCAATTGCTTGGAAGCCTCACTTTTGCCTTGTACAAAACCATTTTGCTTAATTGGCACAGAGGTCTTTACCCCAGCAGGCGTATCAGTTTTAACAGGTGTTGCTAGCGCTTGATTCACCAGCATTAACAACTCATCAGGATTAACCGGTTTGGTAATGTACTCGTATGCGCCCATTTTCATGGCTTTAACAGCGGTTCGAATATCGGAGAAGCTTGTCATGATAATGACTGGAACCTCTTTTTTTGCTTCCTTTAAAGAAGCCAACACTTCCATACCCGTAACATCCGGCAATCGATAATCTAATAGTACCAAACTGAAGGTACCAGATTGAAATGCCTTAAGCCCCTCTTTACCCTTGTGGTGAATGGTAACCTGAAAACCCTTTTTGGAAAGAAAGCCTTCCAGAATTCTGGAAAATGTGAGGTCATCCTCAATTACTAAAATAGCGCCCATAGAGATAATATGGCCGAAAATAAAAAAGAAAGCTGGAATTTCTTCCAGCTTTCTTTTTTTCAAGTTTACAGGTAATATAAAAGGCAAATTAGTCTACTTTCTTACCGTCTTTGTTGAATTTGAAAGTTTTAGATTCTGCTCCGTTTTTCAATTCAACTTCATACAAATCGGCAGTCTTGTGATGGTAAGCTTGGCCGATTGTCCATCCTTTATAATCTTCAGACTCTAGTGTAGTTTTAACCGCAGCTGGCAATTCGTCAGCAGTGATTTTTACTTTCTCTTCTTGAGCTACTTCAGTAGCTGCTTGAGCTGGCTGAGCAATTTCCTGTGCATTTACATACGCAACACTCACAACTAGAGCAAACAGGGCAAACATTAACTTTTTCATAATTTGTAAAGGTTTTAGTTTAACATATATGTCTCTGCTATAGTCGAATGTTGTGCCTAAATGACACCAAATTAGAGATCGTTGGTAGTCAGCATTTTACAAATGCCAAGATTAAAAAACACCAAATTTATATGAGGAATCATTCTACACTTTGTAGGATTAAGTTGCGTATTGACCCAAAAAAATGCAGATCAATCGACTAAAACTAAAGTCAAAGTAGTAGTTAAGTCAACCAGTTATCTTCAAAAATATCGATATCAAATTTCCTCAGAGAAAAGCACCTAGGAGGAAATACTATTTTTCATACCTTAAGTCTTTAATACCTACAACCCCCTGCATGACTACCTCAAACACCGCACTTCGCAATGCCATTGTAGCCGCTTTAGGTGGATTTCTTTTTGGCTTTGATACGGCTGTTATATCTGGTGTTGAAAAATCAATACAAGATTTATGGCAGCTCGATAAATTTCAACATGGCTTTACGACTGCCTCTGCGTTATTTGGTACGGTAATCGGATCGCTGATCGCGGGCGTGCCCGCAGAAAAGTTTGGTCGGAAAAAAGTACTGCAAGCTATTGGTTTACTTTACCTAGCTTCATCATTAGTAACTGCACTTACGAACTCTTGGGAGATATTTTTTGTCTTTCGTTTTTTAGGAGGTATTGGTATCGGAGCCTCTTCCGTTGTTGGCCCCATGTATATCTCCGAAATTTCTCCGGCTCATAATCGCGGGCGATTGGTTGCCCTATTCCAATTCAATATTGTTAGCGGAATTCTCATCGCATTTGTTTCCAATTATTTATTGTTCGGTATTGGTGACGATGCCTGGCGCTGGATGCTAGGTGTTGAGGCGGTTCCTGCATTTATTTTCTTTCTACTGGTTTTTGGTGTACCGGAGAGTCCGCGTTGGTTAGTAAAAATGAAGCGCGATGTTGAGGCTAAAAATGTGCTTCGCGCGATCGGAGAAATTGATCCGCAAAAAGCGTTTAATATCATTGCTGCCTCATTGCAATCTTTAGTGGGTTCAGCGAAAGAAAACCTATTTAATGGTAAGTACACCAAGCCCATTTTTTACGTGGTTATACTGGCCATGTTTAATCAGCTATCGGGTATAAATGCCATTATGTATTACGCACCTCGCATTTTTGAAATGACCGGTCTCGCTAAAGATACAGCTCTGCTACAGGCGGTATCTATTGGTGCTACCAACATGATATTTACACTGCTGGCCATATCTGTGATTGATAAATTTGGTCGAAAAACTTTGTTACTCATTGGAACCGTAGGGATGGTTGTATTCTTGGGATTAACTGCTCATGCTTTTTATACGCAGCAATTTGGTGGCTATGCGGTAATGGTTTACCTCATTGGGTTCATTGCTTTTTTTGCGTTCTCGCAAGGGGCAGTTATCTGGGTTTTTATGGCCGAAATATTTCCGAACAAGGTTCGCAGCCAGGGCCAGATGCTTGGGAGTTTTACCCATTGGATTATGGCAGCCGTGATTACACTTACCTTTCCGATTTTGGTTGAGTCGGATGCACTTGGTGGGTTTTATTCGTTCTTGTTATTTTCCGTAATGATGTTACTACACGGCTTCTTTGTCTGGAAAGTAATACCTGAAACAAAAGGGAAATCGCTGGAAGGAATTCAACACGATTTAGGAATCGACTAAGCTTTTCTAAAAATCGTCTTGTCTTTTTTCTTTCACCTCGGGGCAATCAATTTTCCAATCTTTCGCAAGAGGTAATGATCCTTCCTTTACTTTCTGAATAACTTCATCGCGCTTTTTGCTGTATTTACAGCCCATATCTACGAAGCGATATTTGGCGCCATCAACCGTAAAATTAAAATGACACGTGTTAGAAGCTTTGTGTGTTTTCTGACAAGTAAATTCAATGTTCTCGCCTTGCTTTATGCCAAAGCCAGTCATTAACAGAAGTATGCTTACAATACTTAATTGCAAAATCCATTGACTACCTCTACTCAAAATATGATTCATTGTTTTCGTTTGTTATTTCAAAGTATGAAACAAGTTACTTATCACAGACAAAGGTAATAGCCAATCACTATGCCACAAAAACAAAGAACCCTGAGTTGCCTCAGGGTTCTTTCAATAACAATAATTAAAACTGGTTAGCGGTTGCTAAGCAGAAATTAATATCTGTAGTATTCAGGCTTAAAGGGTCCTTGAACTTCAACACCAATGTACTTGGCTTGATCAGGAGAAAGTACATCTAATTCAACACCGATTTTCTTTAAGTGTAAACGGGCTACCTTTTCATCTAAATGCTTCGGTAACATGTATACTTTGTTTTCATACTTATCGGTATTCTGCCAAAGCTCTAATTGAGCAATTGTTTGATTAGTAAATGAGTTCGACATCACAAATGAAGGATGGCCTGTAGCACAACCTAAGTTTACTAACCGACCTTCCGCCAATAAAATTACCTGACTTCCGCTAGCAAGTGTATATAAATCTACTTGTGGTTTTACTTCTTCTTTTTGTGCGTTGGTGTTTAACCAAGCTACATCAATTTCATTATCGAAGTGGCCAATGTTACAAACAATGGTTTTGTCTTTCATATTTTCGAAATGACGACCTAACACAATACCGTAGTTACCCGTAGCTGTAACAACAATATCGGCTTCTTTTACGGCATCATCCATTTTCTTAACCGCATAACCATCCATCGCCGCTTGTAATGCACAAATCGGATCGATCTCCGTTACAATAACTCGAGCACCTGCGCCCTGCAATGAAGCAGCAGAACCTTTTCCTACATCGCCATAACCCGCTACAACAGCTACTTTGCCGGCTATCATTACATCGGTAGCTCTACGAATAGCATCTACCAATGATTCTTTACAGCCGTACTTATTATCGAATTTAGATTTCGTAACTGAATCGTTGATATTAATTGCAGGTAACGGTAATGTACCTGCATGCATGCGTTCAATAAGGCGGTGTACACCGGTAGTAGTTTCTTCAGAAATTCCGCGAATACCGGCAACTAATTCTGGATAACGATCAAGAACCATGTTGGTTAAATCGCCACCATCATCTAAAATCATGTTTAATGGTTGCCCGTCACTAAACGCATGAAGCGTCTGTTCAATGCACCAATCAAACTCTTGTTCATTCATACCTTTCCACGCATATACAGGAATGCCGGCAGCAGCAATAGCGGCAGCAGCATGATCTTGTGTAGAAAAGATATTACAAGACGACCAAGTTACCTCTGCACCCAAAGCAATAAGGGTTTCAATAAGTACAGCTGTTTGGATCGTCATGTGTAAACATCCGGCAATGCGAGCCCCTTTTAACGGCTGTTGTTTACCGAACTCTTCGCGTAACGCCATCAAGCCGGGCATTTCTGCCTCTGCAAGCGTGATTTCTTTTCTTCCCCAGCTAGCTAGAGAAAGGTCTTTTACTTTGTAGGTGAGTTTTTTTTCGTCAACTGTCATTGGTATGGAATTATTTTCTACATGTGGAACACAAAAGTACTACAAAGGTTTGAGAGTCCCATAAAAAACCTTTATATGCGCTAGCGGTTTACCGGTACTTTACCTTAAGAAAATTTGGGCTTTTGAGCCTTTTTTGAAATAATTATCGGTTCTTTTAAAACGTTGAACCAACACACCGGCCTTCCTGTTAAAAAATCAACTTTTATCTTTATGACAAAAATTTCCATTACCCTCGACATCGCATCTGACGTTGTTTGCCCGTGGTGTTACATTGGCAAACGAAGACTCGAAAAAGCCATGCAGGCTTTAAACGATACCCACACCTTTACTATTACATACCATCCTTTCGAATTAAATCCAACTATGCCAGCGGAAGGAGCCAATCAAAAAGAGTATTTAACCAAAAAATTTGGAGACCCAGAACGCTACCAGCAAATAACTGAACAGGTTACAGAAGTAGCAGCTACCGAAGGGATAGTTTTTGATTTTAGTAAACAAACTGTTTCGCCCAATACACGAAAGGCACATAGCATTATTGCGTTGGCGAAAGCGCATGGTAAACAAGTAGAGGCCGTTGAAGCTTTTTTTAAAGCATACTTTACCGATGGTGTAGATC
>CAYNKN010000260.1:0-5010 GCA_964397805.1 uncultured Chryseolinea sp.
TACTTATGGGTAGTGATGGTGTTGAAATGTTTGTTTCACCATTTTGTAATTCAATGGAGTCAAGAAAACGCTCTGCTTCACTTTTGTAATTTCTGCCATTCATGCTAATGGTAATGCTGGCTACACGTCCATATCCTGATATTACATTTAATAAGATGATGGATTGCCGACCTTGCCAGGTAAAGTTTGTACTTGCTGATTGAACTGTCCAACCATCTTGTGATACTTTCTCAGGTATTGGGTTTACGGTAGTTGAATAAACTTTGGTCACTAACTCATTCCATTCATGCGTGAAGTCGGTGGTGATGTTGCCGCTGCTCGTAAGACTTTTATATACTGTAATAACGCACCACTCTCCAGTAGTTTTGTCGGTTGCAGTATATGCCACACCTGAGTTGCTCACTTCTTTTTTCCAATCTGTTGGTATCGTATAGGATATTATATCGTATGTTTCTCGATGTTGGCTGAAAAGAGTAGACACATTCAATAAGAGCAATGCAAGTGTCAGATTTAGGAACGCATTAGAAGATATAATCATTTTGCTTTTGATATTTATCTATTTACCCAACAAGGCTTTCAAGTCAGCAAAATCAAGTGCCTTAAAAAATTCTTCCCGTGCCGCCTTAAAGATCGGATCAGTATCAACCCGATAGTACAACACCATGAACTGTGGCGATGACTTGGGGAGCTTGGGATCAAAGTAAGCAGGATTAGGCTTGATGGCATAGAGCGCATAAATGTGGCTGGCTTCAACAAACCCCTCGAATTCAAAATAGCTCTTTACTTGATCAATAATGGCCGGTTCGTTTAAGGCTTTGTCATTCTTCAGAATATTATCCACCACGGCTATATTTTTAGTGTATTGGTTTTTATCAATCTCCAATTGCTTCTTGAATTGTAGAGCACTTTGCTCTTTATACTTAGTGGCTTCTGCCGCATTGAATTTTTTTACATTCTCGTACGCTTCTTCCGCTGATTTCATATTTCTAGTATAATTAGTTTCTGATTCTTTTATTTTTTTTTGGTAGTATACTTTTAATCGCTCAGCAAATTCCTTTTTCGAGATGTAGGAAAAGGAAGTTGATCATCTTTTGTTATCAACCAGAACTGTTCATCAGTACTTGATCGGCCTATACCTTTCCAATTCCAGGCAGCACCTTCTTTTACCGGTGGTTTTCTTATCAACGCGAACCCATCCGTCCACGGATTTTCCTGGTTGGCTTGCTCGGGCACAAAAAATGAACCATTAAAATTGAAGCCCAGATCGTTGATGTGAAGTCTGACTACATCGATTCCGTATGCACCACTCAACTTTTTATCGATGAGTGCTTTATTGTACGGGCAATCATGTTTGACAAAAGTCCAATCAACCGTATAGAAATTTCCTGATGGAATGTGGGGGGCAATTCTGTCAGCTCCCAAATTCCCGCTTCTTGGCTCAATGTCAACTCCTTTTGGTGAATACTTTTGCTGAATGGGTTGCGTAATTGAATTAACAATTATCTTTTGGCAAGCCAAGTCAGCGGCAGTCACACCACTTGCTGAACCCATTCGGGTTGTCATCCAATGACCGGGTTGTTTTAGTAATGTTGCAAGATCGCAATCTTGTGCCAAAGCAAACTGCGACATGCAAATCCAAACCAATAGTTGAAAAATTATTTTTTTCATTTTAAAATTTATTAAATACTTGAACTGATCCACCACTGTTCCAACCCATGCGCGTGTTTACACCTACACTAAGTTCGCGGCCAACTGTTTGTTTGTAGTCCACTTTTGCTTCCATTCCTAAAATTTTGCCTTCGTATTCTACTTCAACATCAACCCCTACTCCAGCTTTCACTTCTGCACCGGCTATGATACCCACATCGGTTAACCCATTGTGTCAAACTCAATAAAGCCACCGAGGTTAGCTTCTAGTTCTGCCTTGAGCGGACCTGAAGAAGTACCTATACTTTTTGAAATACCAATTTCAACAGATCCACGAATGACTTCTTCTTTCCAATCATTATAATCCATGTTGAATTTAATTGGCCCCACACCAATGTCGTAGGTTGACTTATCACAGGCTTTTCTCCATTTGGCAATTACAATATCAAAGGAAATGATATTGTTGCAATGAAGGTCATTGAATTCGGCCAATGCTTTAGAAACAACTGTATGTTTTTCTGGTTGAGTCTTGCACAGTCCAAGATTGAGTGTTTCAAATCGCACCGGATGGCTAGCTAGCACGGTTGCCCACCTTGCTTTCTCATAGAGTTTAAGACCTTCCATATCTTTTTCGGAAAACATGAATTGCTGATAATACATTTTTTCATTAACCATTTTCTGATACGCCTCTATATATCCTTTATAGGCTTTTTCTAATATGGGATTGGCCGAGTTTAGAAAACCATTTTGAACTGCTGTTACTTTGGCGCAGTATGCCTCAAAAGGATTGGACTTTCCTTCGCCCATAAGTGGTTTAAATTCTTGATGCACCGCGGCAAGAGCACTCTCTTTTTTCTCTTCTAATTCGGCAACTAGTTTGGCAGCATTCTCTAATTCAATTTCCTTTTGTTTCAGCTTACCCATTGCTCCGCTTTTTGCTGAAAGCGTGTATTCCAGCATGTTAAATGCTTTAGGGGCAAGCCAGTATTGACCCATGTTTTTGTTTTTAAGTAGTGCCTGCATATTTTGTTGAGCTGCATCTTCTTTAAATATTTTTTCGTGCTGCATCAAAAATTCTTTTGCCTGATTATTCATTTTTTTCTGATATGCATCCCACTCTGCTTGCAACACTTCAGATTGCTGCGCAGTCTTTGTGTAGTCTGGCCATTCGAATTTGGATAGTAAAAATGCTTCTTGGGGCATCCTTAAATTCCAGCCCACATCACTATTAGTTAGTGTGTATCCTAAATCATTCAACATCGACTTCTTGGAATCGCTATAGGATCTTTTGATAGAGCGCTTAATGGCGGTAGTAGCAGCAGCCTTATTCCCCAGAGCATTTTTTACCAATCCTTTTGTATAGTTGGCCTGCGAGTGATTTGGAAAAATTATAATTGCACTGTCCAGATATTTTTCTGCGAGGGCAACATCGCCTAGTCCAAGCCAGGCATGCCCAAGATTATTTAACACAGTACTATTCTTCGGAAAATCCTTATTGAGTTTTATGAGAATTGGCAAAGCTAGTTCTTCAGCCTGCGACATCGTGAGGAATGCCGCATAGTTGTTCAGGTGATCAGGATTTGTGGGATCATCCTGACAAGCCCGACCCATCAGGTAAATCGCAGGTTGGAGAACTCCTAACATCCAATAACCGGAAGCTGCGGTAGCTACTGCGGATGGATCTTTATATTTTGCTTTTATGTCTGTATACGCTTGTTTGCCTGCTGCTAATTTTTTGGCATCCATACGTGTCTCTACCTTTACGACAGTAGTTTTTACATACGCAGTGAGTTCGCTACTAGAAAATATTTTCCGGTTGACTAATGCAATTCGGGTTAAATCTTTTTTAGGAATAGAAAATTCGCTAGCGGATGCAACTTCCTCTATCTGCTGATCCGTAAAATTGGGAATACTGTTAAGGTCTGGCATATTAATACCCATCTCTTCCATCATTTTTTTCTCCTCATCACTCATGCCCTCCATTTCTTTTTGGGCTTCGCGCATCATCTCATCAATTTCTTTTTGAGTTGGAGCTTTTTCTTTTGGTTTAGGTTTTTGCTGTGAGAAACCTATCGATCCAATGAGAAGCAACATGAGAATCGTCAAAATTTTCTTTATCATAACTTTTTAGTTTATGCAATCAGGCCACAACTATTTCACAGATTAAAATTGCCTGATTAGAAAATTCTATCCCTCCCCTAAAAAGGGGATTTTAAAAAAGACTGCTCTAAAAAAAGTAAGGAAGTGAAGGGATCGGTTAGATTTGTAAAGGATTTAATTGACTATGCGAGTTACTTCCATATTATTTATTTGTAGCCTTTTATGCGTGGGGTATCCTATCCTTGCTCAGGATTATTTGAATCGTGACAGTTTGTGGCAAGTGTTTGCATCATCAAAAGGAGATTCTAACCGGGTAAAACTATACATACAACTAGGCCAGCAATACGAAACCAATAATCCAGACTCGGCATTACTCCTATACGAACAAGCGCTTTCACTCAGCGAACAACTTAATTACACTCGGGGTGTAATCAGTTACTATACGAATGCTACTTATGTATATAAATTACTTGGTAAGTACGACACCGCGCTTACCCTTAATTTGAAGGCGGTAGACATTGCGCGTGCCTTTGGCGACCCTGAACGTCTAGCTGCCTGCCTAGGTAATGTCGGCTCAACTTACATGAGCATGGGCCAGCATGAAAAAGCATTGGAGTATCAATTACAAATTGTTCCGCTTTACGAGAAACTAAACGACCCAGCTAAACTTAGCATACGCTACAGCAATCTTTCGTATGCCTATAAAAACCTTGAACAATACAAAAAAGCGATTAAGTATGGGGAACTTTCTCTTCGCCTGGGGCGACAAATAAAAAATGATTTCGCCATTGCTACTACCTTAATCAATTTATCAGTCGTTTACATTTTAAGCGGTGAAATTCAAGCTGGAATAAGAGCCCTTGAAGAAGCAAGGGAAATTGCTAGGCGCACGAATAATCAATATGTATTACTCAGCTCATCACTCAACTTGGCAGATGCCAGTATTAAAATGGGCAATTTTGATAAACTCCAATCCTATTACGAGGAAGCGTTGACCTTAGCCAATAAACTAGGGGATCAGGAATCTGTGGTGATTGCATTGCGCGGAAAGGCCATTGATAATTTTTACAAGAAGAAGATTGCTGAAGCAGAGTCGTTTGCCAACCAATCACTACAGCTTGCCGTAACCAATAATATGATTGACGATATTGGCCAAGCCTACACGGTACTTGCGGACATTGCAGTGTTCAACGGAGATTTTAAAAAGAATAATTTCGATGCTATTATTATGGAGGGGGGGGGGGGGGGGGGGGGGGGGGGGGC
>CAYNKN010000261.1:0-5010 GCA_964397805.1 uncultured Chryseolinea sp.
AACATAGTTCACACAACAAATTATGTAGAACAAACAGGTATTACGGATATCACTGACCGATGGACACTTGCCGGAACTGCTGATATAGTACAATGGAATGGAAGTACCAGCACTAATTGGAATACTGCTGCAAACTGGACGCCCGCTACGGTTCCTACCAATGCTGATGTCGTATACTTAGGTACTGGCTCGTTTATAAATAATCCTACGATTAGTACCGCAGCTACTGCAAAAAATATAATTTTTGGCGATGTACAGTCACTGACACTCTCGATGGCCAGTGGTGGTTCTCTTACCACTGGTGTAGTTCAAGGTATATGGAATACAGCGCGTACACATGCTATTCAAACGAACAATCAAACCATTACCATTAATGGTGATTTGTACTTGAGTGATGGTACGAACGGACACACCATAAACTTATCTATCGGAACAGGATCAGTAACGGTAAATGGTTCACTTTATCAGTCAGGAAACGCTTCTGTAATTTTTAGTGGTGCAGGAAACTTGAATCTTACCAACGATTACAATTATACCAATGGAACATTTACGCCTGCCACGAGTACGGTAAGTTATACGGGCATTACCAATCAAGTTATCGGCCCGGTGAGTTATTACAATTTAACAATCAATAAATCAGCCGGATTAACATCTATCAATAATCCATCAACTATCGGAAATAACTTAACGGTAACGAGTGGTACGCTAGATATTTTTGCACCCACTATTATTCAAGGGAATGTTACCATTGGTGCCACTGGTTCTATTCAAAATAATAGCCAACTAAATGTTGGTGGTAACTGGAATAATAACGGTAACTATTCAGGTGCAGGCTCTTCTATATATTTTGATGGTGCTGGCGCTCAGAGTATTTCAGCTACCACGTTCAATAACATTATTATCAATAAACCAATCGGAACAAGTGCCACACTTACCGGAAACATTATACTCAATGGAGATATTACGGTTGCTTCGGGAACACTTAACATACAAACCTTTAACAGTAACCGTAGTGTGTTGGGAGGAACAGCTACATTGGATGATAATGGAACGATTATTATTGGCGCGAACAACCCACCGATTAACTTTGCTAATTATTCCATTGCGCCTGCAAGCACCGTTATATTTAATGGCACAGCTGCACAGCTTTTACAATTGCCCGGTATCAGTTTTGGAAATCTGATTTTTAGAAATGCAGGTGTAAAAACGTTGGCATCATCGAACACTATCTTGGGTGATTTAACTATTGAAAGTGGTGCTACATTATTAGGAGGATCGAATACACTAACATTAGAAGGTAATTGGCTGAATAGTGGAACCTTTGTACCCGAAACAAGCACGGTGATTTGTACCGGAACCACAAAAAATATTTCGGGCAATACCACTTTTAATCGCATGACTGTTACTGGAAGTTATGTGATTTTAAATGATGTTACCTATAATGGATTATTAACCATTACCAGTTCAGGCTCACTTACTGGTGGAGCTTCCATCAATACTACACTTCATAGTGATTTAATAAACAGCGGAATATTAAATACCGCGGGCACCACAACGTTTACGGGTAATGTATTGCAAACGCTTAGTCTTATTAACGCGGTGCAGACGGTGGCTATTACGGTGAATTTTAATGGAACAGTTTCACCGGTACTTAATTCAACCTCTACACCGCAATATGGATTTCTGAATATTAATAATACTGGTGGTGTAAACCCCAGCGTAGATTGGGATATCGCTTTTGCACTAACTGTGGGAAGTGGTGCATCTTTTAATGCCGGAAATACTACGCAGTCGATTTATGGTTCTGTTACCAACAACGGCACGATTACTAGTAATGGTACCATTAGACTTTTGGCAAACATACCCGCTACTATAAATTTAGGATCCAACTTCAGCTGTACTGGCTTAGTTATATTTGGAGGTACAGAATCAATGACCCTCGCGGGTGCTTCGGCACTTACATTTACTAACGTAACGGTTTCTAACACACATGCCTCTGGTATCACGCCTTCATCTAACTGGTTTGTTGGTCGCGATTTTATGCTAAGTAATGGTGCTACTTTTCATGCAGGTAGTCGTGCGTATTCAGTAGCTAGAAATTTAATCGCGAGTGGTACATTAAACAGTGGCACATCTACTTTTACTTTTAATGGAACGAATGAACAAGAAATAACCAGTGCTTCTGCCTTTACTAATGTTGTTATTAACAATGCAACTGGTCCTATTAACTTACTGACAGATGTAACGGTAAACGGATCCTTGAACTTTGTAGCGGGAAGGTTAATAACAGGTAGCAACAAAGTTATTCAACCTTTAACAGGTACTGTATTAGGTGCTTCACAAAGCAGTGGTTGGATCAATGGTAATCTGGAAAAGGAAATAGATACTGGTGCTTCAACACGAACCTTTCAAATTGGTGATGGGATTAGCTACACGCCCATTGCATTAACTTTTTCATCAGTAAGTACAAGCGGAAATATTACGGCATCTACCACCACGGGCGATCACCCTGCTATTACGAATTCATCCATCAATCCAACCAGAAGTGTCAATCGATTTTGGACACTTGAAAACAATGGTGTTGTATATACTAATTATTCTGTTACACCTTCATGGGTATCTGGCGATGTAGATGTTGGTGCGAATACAGCTGCATTTAGAGTAGGTATCTATGATGGAAATTCGTGGATATTACCTACCAGTGTCTCTCCTACTGCTACTTCCATACAAGCTACTAATGTTACATCAACTGGAGATGTTGCCGTAGGCGAAGTATGTAATGCAGGTACTACCATCGCTTATGCAGCTTCACCCTATTGCGCAGATAGTGAAATTGCTACGGTTACCCTTACCGGAACAACAGGTGGTACATTTTCATCTAGCGGAGGTCTTGTATTAAATGCCAACACAGGCGAAGTAGACTTAGATGCTAGTCTGTCAGGCGTTTATGTAGTAGTGTATACAGTAGCGGCTGCGGGTGGCTGTTCCCCTTTTATTACGAATACAGAAATTACTATTTCGGAAACTCCTGCGGCCACCATCTCGTATCCGGGCACACCGTATTGTAGTTCTACGGGCATAGCAGCGATTACACTAATAGGTAATGGCGGTGGTACTTTTAGTGCCATCACCGGATTAGATATTGATACCGTTACCGGCACGGTTAATCTTGAGAATAGCACACCAGGAGAATATGTTGTGTCGTATGATATTGCTGCGGGATCTGGTTGTGCAGCGTTTTCAACCACCACCAGTATAACCATTACACTTCAACCTTTTGCCACGGGTACATACGAAGATAACCCGTATTGTTCCAATGAAGGATTTGCAATACCTACTGGATTTGCAGAAGGATTGCCAGGCTTACTTACCTCAACACCCGGACTCGCTATTGATCCACCAACTGGTGTGGTTGATTTAGCCGCAAGTATTGCAGGTACGTATACAGTAACCTATAATGTAGATGCTTTTGGTGGATGTGCTGCTTATTCTAATACAGCGACTGTTGCCATAACAGCAGCACCCGAAGCGGTTATTAGTTATGCCGACACCCCATTTTGTACTACGGTAACATCAGCACCAGTAACCTTTTCGGGAACACCCGATGGAATTTTTTCTTCTACCACAGGGCTCATCATTGATCCTGTTACCGGAAGCATTACACCTTCTGCGAGTGCGGGAGGAGATTATGTGATAACGTATACCATGGAAGCTTTTGAAGGTTGCGCTGAACAAACGGCTACAACTTCCATCACCATCACAGAAGATCCAGACGCTACTATTGCGTATGACGACTCACCCTATGCGATAGGTTCTGGAACTGCTACCGTAACATTAGTGGAAACCACAACGCCACCTTCTACTGGTACTTACACCTCCACAACGGGTCTTGTCATTAACGAAAATACAGGAGCTATAGATTTATCATCAAGTTTGGCGTCTACCTATACCGTTACCTATACAATACCTGCTTTTGGAGGTTGCCTGTTATACACTACTACAGCCGATGTAACACTTATCAATACTATTAAGGTATGGGATGGCGGAGCAGGTACGAACAATTGGGGTGACGCCAACAATTGGGATACGGATGGTGTGCCTACGGCTACAGATAACATCGTATTGAATGGATCGAATACCATTGTAGTGAATGTACCGGCAGTAGGTAATCGATTAACACTGGATAATGCTTCGCTCAACTTAACAGTAGCACCTGGCAATTCGGTAACACTTGCCGAAGACCTAATACTTAATTCAGGTACGCTCGTTAACAATGGCTCCGGATTATTTTTAGCTGGCAACTGGACTAACCATGGCACATTTGTGGCAAATACGAGTACCGTTACATTTAATGGCAGTGCTACCCAACAAATCAGTGGTTCAACAATAACTGATTTCTTTCATATCCACATTACGAATAGCGCCATTCCAGGAGTACAAATACAATCCGATCAAAACCTTTTAGGTGTACTTACTTTAGCGCCTAACGTGGTGGTAGATGCCGATGGGAGTAGTAACACTGCTGTACTCACATTGCTTTCTGGGGGTGATGATCCAACCAACGATGCGGCTATTGGTATACTTCCGGCGGGTGCACAAGTTACCGGCAATGTTACTGTTCAACGATTTATGACCCGTGAGGGGCCGAATAATCAGCGAATTTATCGGTATATATCTTCACCCGTACAGCAAGGAACGGTAGCTGATCTTCAAAATGAAATTCCGATAACAGGATCATTTATTGGCTCTAGCCTTTGTACCAGATGTGGAACAAATCCATCGCTTTATTATTATGATGAAACCATTATCACGGATACAAATGGAAGTGGTGTCGCAGATTTGAATGATGGATACATCCCTTTTCCGGATGTGGAAAACACACAAACTTTTTTACCTGGATTAGGCTACGCTCTTTTTACACGGGGTGATATTCTTACTTCTACATTGTGGGACTTGCGGGGAGTTATTAATGCAGGTAATGTAACGCCTATCACCTTGCCTGTTACATTT
>CAYNKN010000262.1:0-5006 GCA_964397805.1 uncultured Chryseolinea sp.
AATAAGTAAAATAATACTGGAGACATTCGCACCTAATACTTTTCGAATACTGATTTCTTTCGTTTTTTGTGCAGCAGCAAACGAGACAAGCCCTAGTAAACCAAGACACGCAATAATAATGGCGAGCATAGCAAAGATGCTAAATACGTTTCCAAGTCGTTGTTCCGCATCATATAGGGCAGCATATTGTTGGTCTAAAAATTTGTACTCGAAAGGTCTATGCGGAACGAGTTCATTATAAACTGATTTTAACGTAGCCAATTGATCGGTTGTACTACCCGCTGCAAGACTTGCAAAGATATGGTTATACTGATGTGCATCTGTAAAAATAACCAGTGAGCCAATGGAGCTGTGCAAGGAGGCAAAATGAAAATTTTTAACTACGCCAATAATCTCGCCTTTACGACCATTCATCTCTACAGACTTGCCTACAGCCGCATCAAGCTGAATACCTAGCGAAGCTATAGCGGTTTCATTCAAAATAAAAGAATACGCTGTATCTGCTGCGGCACGTTCTATATCTTGCCCTGTAAAATTTCGGCCACGAAGTAATTCAATACCTAATGTGGGAATATAGTTTTCATCAACAATAAGTCCGGTAATCATCATTTCCTGCTCGTGCACACCCGGTGCAGTAATACTATACCCTCCGTTAATAGTAGTAGGGGCTTCCGATCCACGGCCAACGTGTATCACGGCTCCGGTGCGGAGCCATTCCGTTTTTAAGGTTTCAAAAATTTTCTGCGTGTGTCCATCTATAGGTATGATAATTTTATGGGTACGATCATACCCTAAGTTTTTGTCTTGAATAAATTGAAGTTGTTTTAAAATAACTAACGTGCTAATGATTAATACTATAGAGATACAAAATTGAAAAACAACTAACGATTGACGTAACCAAATGCCACGCGATGAGCTCTTAAAATTTCCTTTAAGTACGGAAATGGTTTTAAACGAAGTAATGGCTAACGCAGGGTAGGCCCCAGATAATAGTGCGATGCTCGCAAGGATTAGCAGGGCAAATCCTAAAAACGAAGGGGTAAAGAAAAATTCTGGGTGAAGTGTTTTGCCTGTGAGGTTGTTGAAAAATGGAAGCGCGATAGAAGCAAGTAAGAGCGCCAGACCAAAAGCAAGGCAGGTAATAACAATAGATTCACTCATAAACTGAACGAGCAATTGTTTTCGTTCTGCACCAATGACTTTACGAACGCCAACTTCTTTTGCGCGATCGCTTGCTCTGGCTGTAGTTAGGTTAACGTAATTAATACAGGCAACTATTAAAATTAAAAAGGCGATGCACGCAAAAATGTAGCTATACTTAATGCTACTAACTACTTCTGGTTCGTGACTGAACGTAGAGTGGAGGTGCATATCTTTCATGAGTATAAAATTGTATTGCACGTAATCGCCACTGCCCGACAGATCATTACTTACCTCTTTCATGGCGATGTCGTTTATCTTGCTGTTGAGCGCTTCTACCTTAGCATCTGAGTAAACCAGTAAGTATGTCTGGTAATTGGCACTCCACCAAATGGGTTCTTCGCGACCAGCACGCAACGAAGTAAAGGATCCCAGAAAATCGAATTGGAGCATTGAGTTTTCGGGAATGTCTTCTATTACACCGGTAACAGTGTAATCGCGTGTGTTATTAATGTTCAGCGTTTTCCCGATAGGATCTTCTTCGCCAAAATATTTTAATGCGCTGGATTGAGTTACTATTACTTGATAGGGTTCTGATAATGCTTTCGATGGGTTGCCACTAAGCAGTTTGTAACTGAATACGTCAAAAAAGGTACTGTCAGCAAAGTAAAAATGCGACTCTTGAAATAGTTTGTCGTTTTGTTTTACGGTAAAGGGCGAGTGTGCAGCCGGATTGTAAATAGGTACTCCTGTTTCTACTTCGGGTAACGTAAGTGCAGCCGGAAGTAGTGCGTTTGGTGATACGGCCGATTTCATAACCTCACCATTAAAACTATACTCCATAGAAACTCGGTAGAGTCTGTCTTTATGGGTTTGAAATGAATCATAACTAAGTTCATGATGGATCCAAGCCACAAGTAATAAGCAGGTAGCTAATCCGAAGCCTAAACCAACAATGTTAATGAGTGAGTAACCAAAATGCTTTTTTTGATTTCTCAAGCTGATGAGTAGGTAATTTTTTAGCACAATACGAAGGGGTTAATGGAGAATATGGGTAAGACTTGCTTGAAGTCAGATTGGTTGCGTGAGTTGCTATTAATTATGATAAACACCGCGATGAAGTTGTTGGGAAGCTTTTCTCCCTGTCCTTCATTCTTCATCCTTTTTCCTTAATTTCGCCCCGAATAACAGTTTTAACAAGTAACAGTCATGAGTCAACACGGCCCCATCTCTACATTTATTGAAAAAAATTACCTGCATTTTAACGCTGCTGCTCTGGTAGACGCAGCGAAAGGATATAAAAAGCACATTGCCGAAGGAAAAAAAATGATGGTAACACTGGCGGGTGCCATGAGTACCGGGGAGTTAGGCATCAGCTTTTCAGAGATGATACGTCAAGATAAAGTACATATTATATCGTGTACGGGTGCGAATCTGGAAGAAGACATCATGAACCTGGTGGCGCACTCGCATTACAAGCGTATACCGAACTATCGTGATCTTACACCTGAACAAGAGTGGGACTTACTTCAAAATCATTTAAACCGGGTAACCGATACCTGTATTCCCGAAGAAGAGGCTTTTCGAAAATTGCAAAAACATCTTTTCAACGTATGGAAGGATGCCGAAGATAAAGGTGAGCGGTTGTTTCCGCACGAGTTTATGTTTCGATTACTCAACAGTGGCGATCTAAAACAGTATTACGAAATCGATCCAAAAAATTCATGGATGATTGCCGCTGCTGAACGCAACATGCCTATGGTAGTACCTGGCTGGGAAGATTCTACTATGGGAAACATCTTCGCTTCGTATTGTCTCACAGGCGAACTTAAAGCAAGCACCATGAAATCCGGTATTGAATACATGGTTTGGTTGGCCGATTGGTATACCCAAAATGCTGGCGATCACGGTATCGGATTCTTTCAAATTGGTGGAGGTATTGCCGGTGATTTTCCTATTTGTGTGGTACCTATGTTACACCAAGATTTAGAACGTACTGGTGTTCCTTTTTGGAGCTACTTCTGTCAGATAAGCGATTCTACTACTAGCTACGGTTCATATTCTGGAGCAGTTCCGAATGAAAAAATTACCTGGGGAAAACTTAACATCGATACTCCGAAATACATTATCGAAAGTGATGCAACCATTGTGGCACCACTCGTTTTTGCGTATGTATTAGAAATGTAAATGAATAAAAGCATGGAGGGCTGTTGGAGGTAAGTAGTCTTGAGTAAAGAACATATACTAAATATGTCAGACTATTAACTCACGACTACCTGCCAAAGGCATAACACATGAATTTAGAAACACAACTTCGCGCAGCAATAGAACAGGCAGTTTCTGCCGTCTTTCAGCAATCAGTAGAAAATATTCAACTTCAACCTACCAATAAAGAGTTTGAAGGATCGCACACCGTAGTATGTTTTCCACTCACTAAAATCTCTAAGAAGGGTCCGCAAGAAACCGCGCAATTACTCGGTGATTATTTGGTGGCGCATTCGGGCATGGTAAGTAGTTTTAATGTAGTAAAAGGTTTCCTGAACCTCGTACTTACCGATGCGGTTTGGGTATCTGTACTGCAGTCTATCTACGCAAACCCAACGCTAGGTCAGTTAAAGCCAACGGGTAAAGAGATCATGATCGAGTACTCTTCACCCAACACGAATAAGCCTTTACACTTAGGGCATTTACGTAATAATTTTTTGGGTTATAGTGTTGCCGAAATCCATAAAGCCAATGGTTATAAAGTTCATAAAGTACAGATCATTAACGATCGCGGAATACATATCTGTAAGTCGATGGCCGCATGGAAGTTATTTGGTAATGGCGAAACGCCTGAAACCAGTGGCGTTAAAGGCGATCACTTAGTAGGTAAGTATTATGTGGTGTTCGATAAAACGCATAAAGCACAAATAGGCGAGTTGGTCGCAAAAGGTTTATCAGAAGAGGAAGCAGGTAAGCAGACTCCGATTATGAAACTGGCTGTGGAGATGTTACAACGATGGGAACAGCGTGACGAAGAAATCGTTGAATTGTGGCGCACCATGAATGGCTGGGTATACGAGGGCTTTAGTTCTACGTATGCCAGAATGTGCGTTGATTTCGATAAACTTTATTATGAATCGAATACCTATCTGTTAGGGAAAGACGAAATATTGCGTGGCTTGGAGCAAGGTGTCTTTTTCAAAAAAGAGGATGGTTCCATTTGGGTTGATCTCACAAGCGATGGCCTCGATCAAAAAGTATTACTTCGTTCGGATGGTACTTCGGTTTACATGACGCAAGATATAGGCACAGCCATTTTGCGCTTTCTTGATTTCCCATCCATAACAGGTCAAGTTTATACGGTTGGTAACGAACAAGAGTATCACTTTAAAGTACTCTTTTTGATTCTTGCTAAGCTGGGTTATACTTGGGCAAAACATTGTTACCACTTGTCGTATGGCATGGTCGATTTACCTACTGGTAAGATGAAATCGCGTGAAGGTACCGTAGTAGATGCCGATGACTTAATGGAAGAAATGGTTCGGGAAGCCGAAAAGCAAACACGGGAGTTGGGTAAGCTAGAGCAGGTTACTGAAGAAGAAGCTGCACAGTTATTTGAAATGATTGGCATGGGGGCGTTAAAATTTTTCTTACTGAAAGTAGATCCTAAAAAGCGGATGCTGTTCGACCCAAATGAGTCTATTCAATTGCAAGGATTTACAGGTCCCTTTATTCAATATACACACGCTCGTATTAAGGCTATTGTTCGCAAAGCAGAAAGCTTGGGCATGACCATCAACGAAACCGATTTACAAGCGACTATACCACTGGAAAATCCGGAGCGTGATGCACTTTATTTGTTGAGTACCTTAGAAAGTAAA
>CAYNKN010000263.1:0-5002 GCA_964397805.1 uncultured Chryseolinea sp.
TTACGAATAATTGTTTTCGGATCCCTGCCCTTTTCAAATCCTGTTTCACAAGCTTGTTGCAATAGTGGCAACAGTGTTCCTGTACGATAAATACCAGTATACGGAAGATTTAGAAAGAGACTGTTATACATGTGGTAACGCGTAGAAACAGCCTGGTTAAATTGACTTGCCATGGGGTGTAGTTGAATTCTCAACCAAAGTTACCAAATACAGTGGTGGCATGTTACCCGCTCACAGGATTTACAATTTTTATATTCGAAAACGTTTACGGATTATCGCCCGGAAATTAAGACATGAAAAAAGCCGCACTGCATCATGGCGTTGAAACCATTTATCAGGCGGCTTGTGAATTTTTGTCGGCTAAATTTTACTCAACAACCTCACCTTTAATGGTAAGCTTTACCAGACTCTCTGGTGTATTGGCATTTACTGTTACCGTTTTTGCAAAAATCCCTGCCGTTGCCGCATTGTAGGTAGCTTTTACAAAACCTGTTTCACCTGCTGGTATTGGCTCTTGGCTGTAGGCTGTAACGGTACATCCGCAAGACGCCTCTACAGATGAAATAACCAGCGGTGAGTCTCCCGTATTCAAAAACGTGAAGGTGTGAGATACGGGCACACCAACTTCAATTTTACCAAAATCGAAGGTAGTAAGCGCCCAAGTAAAGTAAGCACCATGAGCAGCCGCTTGTAAGGGTGCTCCCTTTGTAGACTGAATTCCTTGTGCAGCCAAGATCGTTGAACTAGCTATACACATGGCGATAAACAATAGTTTTTTCATAATTAAATGGGTTTTGATTTACGTTTTAGTTTGTTGTTCGAACAATACAAAGGTGCCTGGTTTACCACCAGCCAACTGTTAATGAAAACCTAAAAATTGTTAATTGTATGTTAAAGTATCTGTACACCGTATAGTTTGTTGTATTTTTAATCGGTGAAAAACGTAACGATCCGATACATTATTATTCTTGCCGCGCTGTCCATTATGGGCATTACTATTACTCAAATCTATTGGGTAAGGCGAGCCTTTGATTTAAAGGAAGCTGAATTTGAACGCACCGTAAATGCTGCCCTCTATACTGTTGCTCAACAAATTTTTGAAATTAATCAAACACCGTCTCCGGCTATTAACCCGGTAAAACAAGTTTCAACAAACTATTTTGCTGTAATGGTAAACAGTGACATTGATGCCGGACTATTAGAATTTTTACTGCGTAATGAATTTGAAAAACGCAATGTTCGAGTTGATTTTGAATACGGCATCTATGATTGCTCGCACGAAAAAATGGTGTATGGCGATTATGTAGCGATCCAAACCACAAGGGAAAAAACTACCTCGAAGACTTTACCTAAGTGGGCGAATAACGGGTATTATTTTGGCGTTCAGTTTCCTACTCGCGAAGCGCATCTGTTAAATCAAATGGGGATATGGTCTTTTTCTTCCGTTGTGTTGCTGCTGGTTATAGTTTTTTTTAGCTACACCATTTTTGTGATTTTAAAACAAAAACGCTTATCAGAAATACAAAAAGACTTTATCAACAACATGACGCACGAGTTTAAAACACCGATTGCTACTATTGCCGTTTCAGCTGAGGTCTTAAAGAATCCTACTATTGCACAGCATCCAGAGAGGCTTCTAAATTATGCGGGCATTATCGAAAAAGAAAATCTTCGGCTCCAACAACATGTTGAACGCGTGCTGCAAATGGCACAACTCGATAGAAGTGAACTAACATTAAAACCAGAGACAACAAACATTCATCAACTGATTAAAGAAGCTATTCAACATCACTCACAAGTAGTAACAGAAAAGAATGGCACTATCAAATCAGTGTTCGAAGCCCCCGAAAATACACTACTCACTATTGATGTACTGCACATCACCAATGTACTTCATAACCTTCTTGACAACGCTATAAAGTATTCTGACAAAAGCCCAATCATTGTCATACTTACTTCGATCGAAAACAAATGCTTTACTATTCAGGTAATCGATAACGGTATCGGTATACGTTCGGAGGAACATCAACGAATATTTAAAAAATTCTATCGTGTACCCACCGGCAATGTGCATAATGTAAAAGGATTTGGGCTCGGCTTAAGTTATGTGCAAACTGTCATGCAAGCACATCATGGAAGCATTTCAGTAAGCAGTGAACTCGGTAAAGGATGTGCCTTTAGTCTGCGTTTGCCGTTAACCTAATCGAACTATGACAGAACCAAAAAAAATCTTGTTGGTAGAAGATGATCCTAGTCTGGGGTTTGTTATAAAAGATAACTTAAGCTTGAAAGGATATGAGGTTACACTTTGCCAAGATGGCGAAGAAGGTGAAAGGATGTTTTGCAACAACCCTTACCACCTGTGCATTTTTGATGTTATGCTTCCTAAAAAGGATGGCTTTTCGTTAGCTCGTAAAGTGCGTGCGGTTAACCAAGATGTGCCCATTATTTTTCTTACTGCAAAAGCCATGATGGAAGATAAACTAGCGGGCTTTACAACAGGTGCGGATGATTACATGACAAAACCATTTAGTCTGGAGGAACTTCTTTACCGCATAGCTGTATTCTTAAAAAGAAGTCACGGTGTATTAACTGATACCACTAAAGAGTTTACACTTGGAGCCTTCACCTTTCACTATGCTACGCTCGTACTGGCACACCCAACTGGAGAAAAAATTCTTACTCAAAAAGAAGCCGATGTACTCAAGTTACTATACCTCAATCGCCATCGGGTATTAAAGCGTGAAGAGATATTAAAACAAGTATGGGGAGATGATGATTATTTTATGGGACGAAGTATGGATGTATTTATTTCTAAACTACGAAAGTATTTAAAAGAAGATACCGCTGTTCAAATCGTTAACTATCATGGCGTAGGGTTTCGATTAGAGATATAGCCATCAACCACCCTTAATTTTTTAGTGCAATAAAAATTACTTTTGCAGATGTAAACCTGTTGCACATACTTAACCTGTATGTTTGCATGACAACTAAAATAGCATGCCAACATCATTTTTCTGCAAAAAAAGTAGCGGTCTACTGGTACTTATTTTTTTTAACACAACCCTCTTCGCACAACATACCTTTCGCGCGATTATTAAAAATGGCGAGACACACGAAGTACTTCCCGGAGCTACTGTTCAACTAATGAACACCCGTATAGGTTCACAAGCCAATGAAGAAGGTCTGGTAGAAATTCACGATGTTCCTTCGGGCACACAAACATTTCAAATTCGTTTTATCGGGTTTCAGGAGAAATTACTGACACTGGTTTTTCCTTTATCAACGCCAGACGCAATAGAAATTTTATTAGCCATCGATCATGATGAACTTTCGGAAATAACTATTACTACCACACGGAGCAGTCGTAGTATTAAAAATATCCCAACGCGTGTAGAGTTCATTGGCACGGAAGAACTGGAAGAAAAAATAACGATGCAACCCGGTAACATCAGAATGATATTAAGCGAAAGCACTGGCATTCAAACGCAACAAACTTCTGTATCGTCTGCTAACGCTACCATTCGAATTCAAGGATTAGATGGGCGATACACACAGCTCCTCAAAGATGGATTTCCTTTATACGCAGGTTTTTCGGGTGGGCTCAGTATCATGCAAATACCTCCGTTGGATTTAAAACAAGCCGAAGTTATAAAAGGATCGGCTTCCACTTTATACGGAGGTGGAGCCATTGCTGGTTTGATAAATCTTATTTCGAAGACGCCCGAAGAAGAACGTGAGTTATCATTTTTGGCCAATGGCACATCTGCGTTGGGCTTAGATCTTAGTCAGTACTATTCTCAGAAATTTAAAAACATCGGACTAACCCTCTTCACTTCATTTAATGGAAGTGAAGCATACGATCCGGCAGATATCGGATTCTCAGCAATACCTGAGTATAAGCGGTTTACTGTAAATCCGAGATTATTCTTTTACCTAAATGAAAAATCATCGCTTATGATTGGGCTGAACACCGGATGGGAAAACAGAATTGGAGGCGACATGCGGGTGATAGCCGGAGAGCGTGATGCACTTCATTCATTTTTCGAAAAAAATAAAACTAGTCGTATTAGCACACAACTCAACTACCAGCAACAACTTAATAGTGGGCGTACACTATCTGTTAAAAACAGTCTAAATAAATTTACCAGAGACATTACCCAACACGAGTATTTCTTTCGAGGAACCCAATTTTCATCTTTCTCAGAAATAAGTTTAACACATGATCAGGAAAATTTTGAATGGGTTCTGGGTTCTAATGTATGGACAGATTCGTTTAATGAAAACAAGCAAGTTGCAACTGATGACCGTTCTTATACATCTACCATTGCTGGTCTATTTTTTCAAAATACATGGAACAGAAACTCCTGGCTTGCCATTGAAAGCGGTTTACGTATTGACTATGCAAATGTATCTTCCACATCGCATGGTGTATTAAACGATGTCTTTATTCTACCACGCGTTTCATTGCTTTTTAAAATTACCGAGTCTATTACTTCACGCATAGGCGGAGGTATGGGTTATAAAACTCCTTCAATTTTTACTGAGCAAGCTGGAGAACGTGTTTTTCAAAACGTTAATCCGATAGATTTTGATCGGGTAAAAGCTGAACGATCCTATGGATTTAATGCTGACCTCAATTATCAAATAACATTAGGTAACGATTGGTCACTTAGTATAAATCAATTATTCTTTTACACACACTTAACCAATGCGCTTACTTTTAATGCAGCTGATTTACTACTTGGTGAATATACTTTTGAAAATGCAAATGGGCACATTGATGCGCTTGGAACAGAAAGCAATGTTAAAATTAGCTATAGAGACTTTAAACTCTTTACGGGGTATACATTTGTTAACGCCCAAAATCACTTTGATAATACGCTACAGCCTTTGCCCCTAACTGCGCGGCATCGAATCAATAATGTGTTAATGTATGAAGTAGAAGAAAAGTGGCGATTGGGACTAGAAGCATTTTATGTTAGTCAGCAACGTTTAAGTA
>CAYNKN010000264.1:0-4997 GCA_964397805.1 uncultured Chryseolinea sp.
TGGCCACCTTCATCGTACCCCACATAGCCGGGAGGCGCTCCAATTAATCTGCTTACGCTATGGCGTTCCTGATACTCACTCATATCAATGCGCACCATGGCATTTTCATCATTAAAAAGATAGCTCGCTAAAGCTTTCGATAATTCAGTTTTACCTACACCGGTAGTTCCCATAAAAATAAACGAACCAATAGGGCGTTTCGGATCTTGTAATCCGGCACGACTCCTTCGTACCGCATCGCTTAACGCACGAATAGCTTCTTCTTGCCCGGCAACTCGCTTGCTCAATTCAGTTTCTAAGCTTAGCAACTTTTCGCGTTCACTTTGTAACATACGCGAAACCGGTATGCCTGTCCACTTAGCTACTACTTCAGCAATATCTTCGCTGTCTACTTCTTCCTTTAGCAAGGATTTTTCGCCATGTAGTTCTTTCATTTTTGCCTGAAAGACATCCAGATTTTTTTCTGCTTCTGTAATTTTTCCGTAGCGAATCTCGGCTACCTTTCCATAATCACCTGCCTTTTCAGCTTGCTCGGCTTCAAACTTAAGTTTGTCTATTGTTTCTTTTCCTTTTTGAATTCCCTGCACAACTTCTTTCTCACTTTCCCACTGCGCTTTAAGGGAAGATCGTTGCTCAGAAAGCTCTGCAATTTCTTTACTTAGTAAACTTTCTTTACTGGTATCTTTTTCTCTGCGGATGGCTTCACGCTCGATTTCCAGCTGCATGATTTTTCGATTAAGTTCATCCAACTCTTCAGGAAGCGAGTCCATTTCGAGTCGCAATTTTGATGCAGCCTCATCCATTAAATCGATGGCCTTGTCAGGTAAAAAACGTTCGGTAATGTATCGACTAGATAATTCAACTGCTGCAATTACTGCATCGTCTTTAATGCGCACACCATGGTGCAATTCATACTTATCTTTTATACCGCGTAAAATAGAAATCGAATCTTCTACCGAAGGTTCATCAACCATAACCGACTGAAACCTTCGCTCTAGTGCTTTATCTTTTTCGATGTATTTCTGATATTCTTTTAAGGTAGTCGCACCAATTGCATGGAGTTCACCGCGGGCTAATGCGGGCTTTAATAAGTTGGCGGCATCCATCGCTCCATCACCACCACCAGCACCAATCAGTGTATGTATCTCATCAATAAACAAAACAATCTGTCCGTTGGAATCAATCACTTCTTTAATAACTGCTTTGAGGCGCTCTTCAAATTCACCTTTATACTTGGCGCCTGCCACCAACAGACCCATATCTAACGAGATCAAAATTTTATCTTTTAAAATCTCGGGCACATCTCCATTAACAATGCGCTGCGCCATGCCTTCCACAATAGCGGTTTTACCAACACCTGGCTCTCCTAAAAGTATGGGATTGTTTTTTGTTCTGCGCGAAAGTATTTGCAACACTCTTCGTATCTCTTCATCGCGACCAATAACCGGATCGATTTTACCCTTCTTCGCCAGTTCATTTAAATTTTTAGAGTAGCGCTCCAGTGATTTGTATTTGGCTTCTGCATTTTGATCGGTAACCGAATTACCTCCACGCAATTCTTTAATGGCTTTAATTAATCCAACACGCTCAACCCCTACATCTTTTAGTAAAGAGCCCACTTTATCTTTCGATGTAAGTAATGAAAGTAGTAGATGTTCAATAGCGATATATTCATCATTAAACTCATGCAATTCTTTCTCGGCCTGTGTTAGTATGGTATTGGTTGTTGAACCTAAATAAGGTTGTTGTCCGGATACGCGTGGATAGACCTGTAAAATTTCTTCAAGCTTAGTATCAAGGATAGACCTGTTTACTTGCAGTTTTTTAAATACATAAGTAGTAACGTGCTCATCAGTTTCGAGAATTGCCTTTAGCAAGTGCCCCGGTTCGATGGCTTGTTGTTGTTTAGCCGTAGCTATTTCAGCCGACTTTTGTAATGCCTCTTGCGACTTGATGGTGAATTTCTCGAAGTTCATAATAATTGATTTAATAAATCGTGTTTATCAAAACACAATCCTATTGCCTATGTGCGTTATAAGTAGGAACTTTTGACATTTATTGCTCATTATGATTAAACATATTTACGCCATAATGGCCAATTACCTGACGTACTATCAGGCTCATTAAAAGTTACTACATACCCATGGCAAAAACTAAACATAAACCTGAAACTCGATTTCCACCTGCATGTATTGTTGAAGTAGCGTGGGAAGTTTGCAATCAGGTGGGTGGCATCTATACCGTTATTCGATCGAAAGCTCCCAGTATGGTACAACAAGTAGACGGATCGTATTGCATGATTGGCCCCTTACTTAACCGAAATATTTTTGCTGAACTCGAACCGCTAAACGATAACGAAGATGCTTTCGGCCAAGCCGCAGCAGCTCTGCGTAAAAAAGGATTTGATGTGCACTATGCGCAATGGCTTATTACCGGTAAACCCCGTGTGGTGTTACTAAATCCAAATGCCATTCAGGATAAAACACTTAGCGTAGTGAAATACTTGCTGTGGAAAAATCATGGTATTGGTACTCCGGGTGATGTTCAATTAATTAATCAGGTAGTAGCGTTTGCATACCTCACTAAATTATTTTTTGACGAACTTATAACACTAATTCCTACTGATCAGCCCATTATCGCTCATTTTCATGAATGGATGGCCGGACTCCCCATTCTGGATATCGTGCGCGAAAATTTACCCATCAAAACAATTTTTACTACACACGCCACGCAATTAGGAAGGCACTTAGCGATTAACTCTCCATTGTTTTATGCACACCTCCCGTTTTTTAAATGGCAAGACGAAGCCAAAAAATTTGGTATCGCTACCGAAGCCTATATGGAAATGGGTTGTGCTACAGCTGCTGATCTATTAACTACCGTAAGCGATGTTACCGCGCGTGAATGTAAACACCTGCTTAAACGCAAACCGGAAGTAATCTTACCTAACGGACTGAATATTGAACGCTTTGAAGCGCTGCACGAATTTCAAAACATGCACATTAGCAACAAAGAAGAAATTCATCAATTTGTAATGGGTCACTTCTTTCAGTCATATTCATTTGATTTAGAAAAAACACTTTACTTTTTTACTTCGGGTAGATATGAATACAAAAACAAAGGCTTTGATTTAACGCTGGAAGCATTACTGCGCTTAAACCAACAACTAAAGGCAGAGAAATCAGATATGACCGTTGTTATGTTCTTTATAACCAAGCGCGATTACTACAGTATTAAACCAGAGGTACTTCAATCAAAAGCCATGATGGAAGAAATTGCCCAAACCTGCAAGGCCATTCAAGAGCAGGTAGGCAAACGGTTGTTTTATGAAAGTACTACGCGTAACGACAATCACCTTCCTGATTTAAACACCTTTGTAGAAGAGTATTGGCGATTGCGCTACCGCAGAACTATACAAGCTTGGAAATCGAAAAAAAATCCGTTGGTGGCAACTCACAAATTGAAAGACGAAGAAAATGATGAAATCTTGCAGTTTGTCAATGCCCGAAAAATGTTGAATAGCCCCGAAGACCCAGTAAAGATTGTTTACCACCCCGACTTTATTAATTCCAGTAACCCATTGTTTGGTATGGACTATAATCATTTTGTGCGTGGTTGTCACTTAGGAGTTTTCCCCAGCTACTACGAGCCTTGGGGTTATACACCATTAGAATGTATGGCCAGTGGTGTGCCGTCTATCACTAGCGACTTATCTGGTTTTGGTGATTACTTATTGCACAACCTTCCCGATCATGAGCAATATGGATTGCATGTAATCGAACGTGGTAAGCGTACATTTGAATGGTCAGCCAATCAGCTGGCAACCGTGATGTATCGTTTTTTAAAACAGTCGAGGCGCGAACGAATTATGCAGCGCAATAATGTGGAGAATAATTCTTCAATTTTTGATTGGTCGAATTTGATCGAGCACTATCGTGATGCATATCGTAAAGTATTACAAGTTACGCGCAAAGGATAAGTTATTGTTAATCGCCCTTCTCCATTTTCTTCAACCTGCGCTTGGCATCTTTAAAGGCTTCGTCTTTACGACCTGCTTTTTTCTTTACCGCAGTGAAATACTTTTTGGCTTCGGCCTTATTGCCCTGTTTATCGGCTATCTCGCCCAGGGATATCATGGCGTATAAATAATATCCCGATTCTGTTGCACCAATATCTTCGGCATATTTCATACACAGTTTGTAATATTTTTTTGCTTCCTCCGGTTTTCGCCTAGACTCATAAATCTGTCCCAAGAAAAATGCTGCATACCGCCCGCTCGTTGCTTCGTAGCCCACTTGGCCACTATCAATTCGCATGATTATATTTTTGCAAATCGGTTCGGCTTCATTAAACCTACTCGTGCTGTACAACATGCGCGCAAAGTAGCGATGAAAGTATGGGTTGTTTGGATAGGTGGTGTGTAGATACTCGCTAATTTGAAATGCCCGAGGCTGATCGTTTTCGTAACTATTTAAAATACGCATTAACCAAACCATTGCCTCCGTGCGTGTATAGAAGGCGTTGTAGGATACTTCTTTTAGTTGCTTTAAGCCAAGGGCTTTATCACCTTTTCTAAAAAACCAGAGTAAAGGTTTTAGAGCCGGATAATTTTCGGGCACCCACACCGAGAAATAATTGTACAAGGCATCGCCAAACAAAAGCTCGGGGCTTAAATCTTCCTTTACTTTACTCTGCTCCAAATAATCGAGGGCACTCTTGCCAGCAGCGGCAGCTTTACGCCAGTTCTTTCTCTCTTCGTCTGAATAAAGCCTTCCCTTAAATCCGTAAGCAGCGGCTAAAAAAAAGGTAGCCTCAATTTTATAAGCGGGATGTTTTTTATACAGATTTTCTCCCACCCGAATGGTGGTATCCATGTACGCTAAAAAACTTTCATCGTGCGATTGATCTTTGGAGTTAGGCATAATTTTCCACCACTCAATAAGCCCCATTAAAAAGTAAGGAAGCGGATGTGTTGGATATTGTTGTTTTAGCCACTT
>CAYNKN010000265.1:0-3331 GCA_964397805.1 uncultured Chryseolinea sp.
ACCCATTTCACTTAACAGGTATTTTGCACCTACCGGATTTCCCTCTTCATACATTAAGGGATTAATCGCTAAGAGCTTAATTTGCTCCTGCGTGGCTTTGCTGGTTTGTCCGGCAAATGAATACACTTTAATTTTCTTGTAGAGAACAGGGAAGGCGTTCGCCAATACGGAGATAACTCCTTTTGCACCCAACGCATAGAGCGAAGAAGCTAATAAGTCATCAC
The DNA here is from genome assembly GCA_964397805.1 of uncultured Chryseolinea sp. Classification (GTDB taxonomy): domain Bacteria; phylum Bacteroidota; class Bacteroidia; order Cytophagales; family Cyclobacteriaceae; genus Chryseolinea. The sequence goes on from CAYNKN010000265.1 coordinate 225, forward strand.
CCGCAATCAACAGAAAATCGTTGGGCATGCTGTGTACAATTCGGAGGCTTTGCTCGATGTTTCCAGAAGCCTCCTTAACACCAACAATATTTTTATTTTTTGCTAACCGAAGGGTGGTTTCTGCGGTGATATTCGAAGCCGTTCGCCCAGGTACATTATACAAAATTACCGGAATGGGTGAGGCTTTTGCCACAACAGTAAAGTGCTGGTATATACCTTCTTGCGATGGTTTATTGTAATACGGACTTACCGATAGCAGTGCATCAACACCCGTAAAATCAGTCGATTTAATTTCCGCTACAACCTGACGTGTATCGTTACCACCGATACCATATACGATCGGAAGGTTCTTAGTATTATTCGCTACAACAAATTTTAAGATAGCTTTCTTTTCTTCTGAAGTACACGTGGCGGCTTCACCGGTTGTGCCCATAACCACATAGTAGTCAGCTCCTTTTGCCGTATGCCGAAGTAATTTTTTGAGGGCTTTGTAATCGATTTGCCCGGTTGCTGTAAACGGAGTAATTAAGGCAACTCCTGTTCCGTACAGTTTTTTCATTTTCTATTTTAGTTGGGTCGTGTAGGTATAAATATTTTCCATGAGAGAACGGGTGCTGCTGGTTGACTCAATCATGAGTTCAAAGAATGGCTGGCTGGCTGGCCAGGCTTTTCCTATACGGCATGGTGATTTACTTCGCGCGAGTAAATGTAAGATCAACGGATTAGAAACGGTATCTAAATAAATTAAAAAATCGAATGGTGTATCGGCAAATTTTAAGGCCTGTGCAGAGGTAATGTTCCCCCAAAAAGTAAGGTCGTCTTCTGTAAAGAAGTCGAACATAAATTCATAATTGTCTTTTTTCTTAGGTAAAAACTCCATTACCTGTACTTTCTTTCCATCGTGTTCTAGTTTCTTTACCAGTTCTTTAACCACATCGTGTTTTTGTTTGTCCTCTACCGTAAAGATTATTCCTACAGTTAATGCTTGTTTGTAGGGTAGGTTCGTACGAATAGTTTTATTTCTTTTTAAATGGGAGTTTGTTCGGATATTCAAGAAGGTGTATTTCATTCGTACTCTTTTGCTTGAAACTCTCAAGACGTTTTTAAACTACATGCGCTGCTAAGCTAGCAATACTATTTGGTCTAATCTTTTTTAAGGAGGTCGTTAAATTCTTGTTCGGAGATAATTTTTACGCCAAGCTTTTCGGCTTTCTCTCGTTTAGATGGCCCCATGTTATCACCAGCTAGCAAGTAATCTAATTTTCCGGAAACAGACGATACAATTCTACCTCCGTTTTTAATAATAATATCCTGAAGCTCATCACGCTCATACGCTTGAAAAACTCCAGAAATAACAAATGACTTATTATTTAATAAATCACTTTCTTTTTCTGGTTCTTTGGTATCACTCTCAAATCGTAAACCAGCCAATTTTAATCGCGTTATTTCGCGCTGATTCTCCTCGTTTCGAAAGAACGCGTGAACACTGGAGGCTATTTTCTCACCTACTTCAGGAGCCGCCAGTAGTGCTTCTGGAGTGGCCATAGCAATGTTATCGATGTGCTTAAAATATTTGGCTAGTTTCTCGGCCACTGTTTTTCCGACATACCGAATGCCCAGTGCAAACAATACATTTTCAAACGCTGTATTTTTAGATTGATGTATACCTTCTAATAAATTCTTTACCGATTTGTCTTTAAAGCCTTCGAGTTGTAAAAGGTTTTCTCGCGTTAAGTCGTACAAATCAGCCGGACTTTTTACCAATCCCAATGCAAATAATTGATCGATGGTTTTTTCTCCGAGGGAGTCAATATCCATTGCTTTGCGCTGAATAAAATGTTCGATTCTTCCTTTTATTTGAGGAGGACATCCATTTATATTAGGACAATAGTGTGAGGCTTCTCCTTCTTGGCGAATGAGTGGGGTTTGGCATTCCGGGCATTGTTGAATATACTGAATAGGAAGGCTGTCTTTACTTCGCTTAGAAAGATCAACGGCTGTTACTTTAGGAATAATCTCACCACCTTTTTCTACAAACACATAATCGCCAATACGTAAATCCAGACGAATAATTTCATTGGCATTATGTAGCGATGCTCGCTTTACTGTAGTGCCAGCTAAAAATACAGGCGCGAGTTCGGCCACCGGTGTAACGGCTCCAGTACGACCAACTTGATAGGTAACACCTACTAATTGGGTAGATGTACTTTCTGCTTTATACTTATAGGCAATTGCCCAACGCGGACTCTTGGCGGTAAAGCCAAGTTGCTCCTGTTGCGCCAAACTATTTACTTTAATCACTACACCATCGGTTTCAAGCGGTAATTCTTGTCTACGCGATTCCCAATGCTGAATGTATTTTAGTACAGCTTGAATATCTGAACACTTTTGGTAAGTAGGCGAAACTTGAAAGCCAAGTTTTTCGATGGCATGGATACTTTCTTCATGCGTCTCCGTTTCTAAATCCTCGCCAAGTAAGTAGTAAGCAAAGCAATCTAATTTTCGTTTGGCTACTTCGGTGGAGTCTTGCATTTTTAACGACCCCGATGCCGTGTTACGTGCATTGGCATAACGTTCTTCACCAATGTCTTCGCGTTCTTTATTTAATTGTAAGAAAATATTTTTTGGTAAAAACACTTCACCACGAACTTCGAAAAAAGAAGGTACGCTATCGCCTTTAACGGTAAGCGGAATATTGCGAATAGTTTTTACATTATTTGTTACATCATCACCACGAACGCCATCACCGCGTGTTACACCTTTTGTAAGCACACCATTTTCGTAAATCAAACTAATGGAAACGCCATCAAATTTAAGTTCACAAAAATATTCGTAGGGTTCTCCGGCTAGTGCTTTTGCTACACGGCCATCAAAATCTTCTAGTTCACTTTGGCTATAGGTATTGCCAAGCGATAACATCGGATACTTATGATATACCGTATTGAATACCTTGGTGATGGTACCACCAATACGCTGCGTAGGGGAATCGGGCGATTTGAATTGTGGAAAAGCCTGTTCAAGCGAAGCCAGCTCGTTCACGAGTTGATCGAACTCATAGTCGCTAACCTCCGTGCGACTTTGCTGGTAGTACAGGTCGCTGTGGTAAT
>CAYNKN010000265.1:3341-4986 GCA_964397805.1 uncultured Chryseolinea sp.
TAATTAATTTTTTCGGTTAATTCCTGTATGGAGGCTTTCGCTTGTTCGGGATTCATAGGGGCATAAAGCTAAAACGCAATTATTAAAATCGAAAAAGCTTTACCTAAATTCCGTTAGCGCACTTTGTTTTCAAAAGCTTTGAGACCTTTAGAAAGATCGGCTTTATTGTTTGCACGGTTTACATCGGCCATCCGTTCCGATGGATCAATTTCAATGGTATTGATGGTAGAAACACCACCAGAAATTTTTACCGTATAAGTAGGGTAAACCCAAGGCCATGCTTCTAAATCAACACGTTCGATGGTTTTATCTTCCACGGGTTTATTACCCAGCGTTTCGTTAATAGGGATGTAATAAAGTTTTTTGGTACCATCTTTATACGTAACCATTAAATCTACCGGCATCGGAAATTCACCCACACGCTCCAGTGTTACAAAGGTTGATTCAGCTTCCTTTTGAATGATTTGCTTAATACCATAGTCAATCTTCTTGGTGGTGTTCACCCAATAACTCATGTACCACTTCAATTCCATACCCGAAACTTTTTCCATTACACGGATGAAATCGTTGGGCTCTGGATGTTTGAATTTCCACGTATTATAATACTGGCGCATTCCTTTGTATAAATTTTCTTCACCAATAATATATTTCATCTGATGTAGAAAAATATTACCCATAGCATACGCTGCCGTACTATAAGCGGTGTTCGTACTGTAGTGGTCGGCATGTTGACTGATGGGTTCTTGTAGGCCTCGTTTAATTAGATTAAAGTAACCTGCATAACTACCTGCATGCGATTCTTGCACTGGCTGGTTAAACATAGCAGCCATAGATTCCTGACTGGAGAAGTCTGTAAAGCCCTCGTCTATCCAAGGATACAATGCTTCATTAGTTGCTAAGGTTGCCTGATACCAGCTATGCGAAGCCTCATGCGCCATAACCCCTACTAACGAGCCAAAGGTACCTTCTCCTAGAATAAGCGTACACATGGGATACTCCATACCTCCATCGCCACCTTGTATGATGGAATACGTATCGTAGGGATACTTACCAAAGTGTTGGTTCATGTACTGAAAATGCTTTACGGCATAAGGTTGCATTTTGCTCCACGTATCGGTGGTCTTATCATTTTTTTGATAAAAGAAGTGAAGCTCAGGACCATTAGGCACTTGTTGTTTTTCATGTGTATAGTCTGGATCGGCAGCCCATGCAAAGTCAATTACATTTTTTGCATTAAAGTGCCAGGTAAGATCGCCCTGTGGTCGCTTTACAACAACGCCTTCTTTTTCATAACCATATCCAATTTTATCAGCATTTTGAAGTTTCCCGGTACCTGCTATTATAAAGGTTGGATCTATTGTAATTTTCACATCGAAGTCGCCCCAAACACTATGGAATTCTCTGGCCACATATTGATAGGCGTGCCATCCTTTGAAGTCATATTCGGCCATTTTAGGATACCACTGTGCCATGGAGTAGGAGATACCTTCTTTGTTATCTCTACCTGTTCTTCTAATCTGAGCAGGTACTTGGGCTTCGAATTTTAAATCGAAAACAGTTTTTGTATTTGGTAAGATGGGTTTGGCCAAGGTTACTTCCATAACCGTACCTTCAATATGAAAGCTTACGTCTTTGTTGTCTTGCT
>CAYNKN010000266.1:0-2374 GCA_964397805.1 uncultured Chryseolinea sp.
TAAAGAAATCCTAGTTCTAGTTTTGCTGCTTCACTCATCATGTCTTGTGAGTAGGGAGGATCAAATGTAATTTGAACTTTTACATCATTAATGCCCTCAATTAATTTTATTTTTTGTTCTACCTCACCCGGTAATACTTCTGCCGATGGACAAGAAGGAGAGGTAAGCGTCATCAATACAAATACATTATTAATGGGGTAGATATTAATTTCGTAGATCAATCCAAGTTCATAAACATCTACTGGTATTTCCGGATCATAAACTGTCTTAATGGCACTTAATACCTTCGCGTGTAAATCTGGAATAGAAGCTGAAGATGTGCTTTGGGTTACTATATCAGTTTGTTCGCTCATGACTGTACATTCATTTTTGTTTTGTAGGCCAGCGCATACAATTTTATTTGCTTAATCATAGCTGCAAAACCATTAGAACGTTGTGTTCCAATAAACCGTTCCATACCAATTTTATGCATAAAGTATAAATCGGCATTGAGAATATCATCGGGTTTTTGTCCGCTAAAAATTCGGATTAGTAAACTTACCAGTCCTTTCGTGATTGCGGTATTACTATCGGCAGCAAAATGCAACGTGTTCTCCGCTAATGTTGAGGTTAGCCATACTTTCGACTGGCATCCTTTCACAATGTTCTCCTCTGTCTTGTCAGCTTCGTTCATAGCAGGAAGTTTTTGACCTAACTCCATCATGTAAAAAACAGTCATTTCCATATCGCCATCCAACAAGGAAAATTCGCTGATGATTTCATCTTGAATAGTGTTAATAGGCTTCATTACTTAAAGACCGTTAATTCAAGCTTTGAAATTCTTTTTTCGTGTTCAGCAACCAGTCTGATTTCATCGGCTAGTTTAAGGATGGCTCGAGAATTCTCTGCGGTTTGAAATCCTTGTTTTATTAGCTCGGTATTCATATGCTTGATTTGATCTTTCATTTCTGAAACTTCTCCCACAAGCCGATCCTTACCCCGAACCATTTCGGCCAGCAACTCAATAATTTTTTCTTTGCTTTTCATCTGTTAATAATTGTTTTAAAGTAGACAGATGGAATCGCCTGAATTAATATGCCGTTGGGTATAAAGCGTTTGCATGGCTAGAACCTATTTAACTGACATGAAGTTAATAATTCTATCAAGTCCTTCTACTAATTGATCTATTTCATGTTCGGTATTGTAAATGGCAAACGATGCACGAACAGTGCCTTCAATGCCAAATCTTTCCATTAATGGTTGTGTGCAATGATGACCCGTGCGAACGGCAATACCTCGGGCGTCTAACATTTGGCCGATATCAAATGGATGAATACCCTCCACCACAAAAGACACAACGCTAAGTTTATGCTTTGCTGTACCAATTATTTTTAATCCGGGTAATGCGCTTAGTTTTTTGGTGGCGTATAAAAGAAGGGAATGTTCGTGTTCAGCAATTTGCTCTCGGCCGGTTTCGATTATAAAATCCATAGCCGTTTTAAAAGCAACTACATCGGCAATGTTGGGCGTGCCCGCTTCAAATTTATAGGGTAGATCGTTAAAGGTTGTTTTACTAAACGATACATCTTTAATCATTTCGCCACCGCCTTGGTAAGGAGGCATTTTCTCTAACAATTCACGTTTACCATAAAGTATTCCGGTGCCCGTAGGACCATACATTTTATGCGATGAGAGACAATAAAAATCGCAATCTAATTCTTGAACATCAATCGGTAAGTGTGGCCCTGATTGTGCGCCATCGATTAAAACAACTGCCCCTACAGCATGAGCCTGCGAGATGATTTCAGCAATTGGGTTTATTGTTCCTAAACTGTTTGAAGCATGGTTTACCGCAACCAACTTTGTTTTTGACGAAAGAAGTTGCTGATAAGCTGACATGTCTAGTTCACCTATATCAGAAACAGGAATTACTTTTAATGTAGCCTGTTTATTCTCACATACAAGTTGCCACGGAACGATATTAGAATGATGCTCTAAACCGGAGACAAGAATTTCATCACCCTGTTCAATAAATGTGCTTCCGTAGGATGATGCTACCAGATTAATACTTTCAGTTACACCGCGTGTAAAAATAATTTCTTGCTCACTGCGGGCATTGATAAATTCCTTTGCTGTTTGGCGTGTCTCTTCGTATGCTTTGGTTGCCTTCTCAGCTAATGTATGGATGCCTCGATGAATATTGGCATTGTATCCACTGTAATAATCAACTAGTGATTGAATTACGGAAGCTGGCTTTTGCGAGGTAGCCGCATTATCGAAATAGATAAGTTGGCGACCATTCACTTCTTGATGAAGCACGGGAAATTCTTTTCGAATTTCGTGCACATCAAAAGAGATAGTTTTGACTGTTGAAGAAACTGCCATACTTAAAAAT
>CAYNKN010000266.1:2384-4935 GCA_964397805.1 uncultured Chryseolinea sp.
AAAATTTTTGTGTAGCCGATCGCTTACTAAAAGATCAATGTATTCGCGTAAAGCAGGGTGCTTTATTTGGTCGGTTACTTCTGCGGCAAACGCATACAATAACATAGCTCGGGCAGCATCTTGCGCTATACCTCTTGACTGTAAATAGAAAAGCGCTTCTTCATCTAACTGCCCCGATGTGCATCCGTGTGAACATTTAACATCATCTGCCCAAATCTCCAATTGAGGTTTGGTATTGATGGATGCATCATCGCTCATTAAAATATTTCTATTGGCCTGAAAAGCATTTGTTTTTTGCGCTTGTGGACGCACATAGATTTTGCCGTTGAACACACCCTTTGAGCGACCATCCATAATACCTTTATAGAGTTCATTACTATACGAGTGCGCTTTCCGATGGTCGGCAACGGTATGGTTATCCGCTAAGGTATCATTGTTAAGTAGGTATAACCCGTACATATACGATTCAATCCCTTCTCCGTCTAATGCTAAGTGAAGATTGTTGCGTACTAGTTTTCCCTGAAGCGTAAAGGTGTATGTATTTACCCGACTATTTTTTTCTTGGTGGATTTGTGTTTGCGCGAATTGAAAACGGTTACCTGAATCATTTTGAATGACATACCATTCCAGGTTAGCATTTTCACCAACGATAGCTTCCGTTACTTGGTTTGAAAAATGACTTGCATTTCCAAGGGAATCAAATTTTTCAACTACCGTTACAGACGCGTGTTTGTCAACAATGATCAGGTTTCTATTGAAAGAAGTTATTTCGGATCCACTGGCATCATGAAGATTATGAATGACAATGGGTTGCTCCACGATTACATGAGCAGGAATGTGAATGTATACGCCATCGTGCCAAACTGCTGTGTTCCAAGCAACCAACGGATCGTTTTTGAAATCAGCATACTTGGTAAGGTATTGATCTACCTGCGGCAGATTTTGTTCAATCGCATTTCGTAAGGTAGTGATTGTAATTTCAGCGGTAGTTGAAAGTATGGTTGATTTCTCACTATTGAAAACACCATTAATAAAAACCAGATTGCTGGCGTCTAGTGAAGGAATAAAATAGTCAGCAGGATTAATGGTACTTTCAACTGCAGTTTTGCTTTGAAACGTAAAATTCTTTTCCAGTATTCGAGTAATGGGAGTATGCTTATATTCCTCTGATTTATTTGCCGGTAATCCGGTTTTTTGGAATGCATCTAAAGCTTCTTGACGAAGAGCAGGTTTTACTTTTTCTTCGGCTATTTTATTTTGTATAGAAGTAAGTACTTCGCTCTGGATATTCTTTTCTTTCGCAATCACACTCATTAATTCGTTATTTACGCGTTAAGCAACTGCCACTTCATCTTTAATCCAATCGTAGCCTTTGGCTTCCAACTCAAGAGCGAGTTCTTTCGTGCCCGATTTAACGATTCTACCTTTGTATAATACATGAACAAAATCAGGAACAATGTATTCTAAAAGTCGCTGGTAGTGCGTAACAACAATTACCGCATTTGATTTAGATCGAAGCTTGTTGACACCATTTGAAACTATTCTTAATGCATCAATATCTAAACCTGAATCAGTCTCATCTAAAATGGCCAACTTGGGTTCAAGCATAGCCATTTGAAAAATCTCATTGCGTTTTTTTTCACCACCCGAAAATCCTTCATTGAGCGCGCGGTTCAACAGCGATTGATCAATTTCAACCAATTTCATTTTCTCCTTCATCAAACCAAGAAATGATACTGCATCTAGCGCTTGCTGCCCTCTGCTTTGGCGCACTTGGTTAACAGCAGTTTTCATAAAATTGATGGTACTTACACCCGGTATTTCAATAGGGTATTGAAACGCCAAAAACAAACCTTGTCTCGCCCGATCTTCCGGACTAAGTGATAATAAATCTGTTCCTAAAAAATCAACGTCACCTCCAGTCACTTCATATTCCTCGCGGCCTGCTAAAACAGAAGCCAGTGTACTTTTTCCTGATCCGTTGGGCCCCATGATGGCATGCACTTCTCCTGGTTTAACTTCCAGGTTAATGCCATTGAGTATAGGTGTCTCTCCAATTTTGGCTTGCAGGTTTTTAATCGTTAACATAGTAATACGTATTTCTTTTTACAGTTATTTTTTGCTTACCCAACACTACCTTCTAATGTAAGGGCTAATAATTTTTGTGCTTCCACAGCAAACTCCATGGGTAACTGATTTAGCACTTCTTTGGCATAACCATTTACAATTAATGCTACCGCAGATTCCTCATCAATACCCCGTTGCTGACAGTAGAAAATTTGATCCTCACCAATTTTAGAAGTTGTGGCTTCATGTTCAATACGAGCGGATTTGTTTTCTACATCAATGTAAGGGAAGGTATGGGCTCCGCACTTATCGCCCATTAGTAATGAATCGCATTGTGAAAAATTCCGCGCGTTTGTGGCACGCTTCATAATATGAACTTGCCCGCGGTAACTATTTTGAGAATGTCCGGCTGAAATACCTTTTGAAACAATTCTTGACTTCGTGTTTTTACCGATGTGAATCATCTTAGTGCCGGTATCGGCTT
>CAYNKN010000267.1:0-4917 GCA_964397805.1 uncultured Chryseolinea sp.
AAAGTCGGCTTAGTCATGAGTATTGTCACTGTTCTACTTTGTTCGATCATTGTTATCGGCACCTTTTTATTTTGGGAGTTTATTGCCTGGTTCACGCATAAATATATCATGCATGGCGTTTTATGGACATGGCATAAATCGCATCACACAGTTCATAACGATACCTTAGAAAAAAATGATCTTTTTGCGGTCGTTTTCAGCATCCCTTCTATTGCCTTAATTTATTACGGTTCCGCGGTAGCGCACAATCCTTATTTAATTGCGGTGGGCATTGGTATTTTTTGTTATGGAGCCTTTTACACCATCTTTCACGACATCATTGTTCATCAGCGTATTAAGTGGCGCCCTCAAAAAAGAAGTAAATATCTTCAGCGAATGATTAATGCTCACTATATTCACCACAGTAAGCATACAAAGGAGGGGTGTGAAGCTTTTGGTTTTCTGTATGCTCCAAAGAAGTATGAACCTAAAAAACAGTTCAGCTTAAAAAACGAACGCCAAGAAACCCAATAAGCATTGAATCCTAAATTTCTATACCTAGGTTTAAACATCGCCTCGATTTCCATTCCATTTTTTGCTAGTTTTTATTCTAAAGCTCCTTTTTACAAACTTTGGAAACACCTCGCCATAGCCATTGCTATACCGGCAGTAATTTTTATTGTTTGGGATGAGGTATTTACGCAAGTCGGTATTTGGGGGTTTAATCCGAGGTATTTAACTGGCATATACCTCGGCTCACTTCCGCTGGAAGAGATATTGTTTTTTATCTGCATTCCGTATGCGTGTGTGTTCACTTACTTTTCACTTAACTACTTAATCAAAAAAGACTATTTATTTCCGCATCAGGAAATTATATCGAGCGTGCTCATTATTGTCTTACTTATACTCGGCATGTATAATATGGATAAGCTATACACTTCCATAACCTTTATCTTTTTGGCACTTGTGTTGGCTTATCAAATGCTAAAAATAAAGCCACGTTACATGGGCAGATTTTACTTTGCATATGCAATAATTCTTATACCCTTTTTACTGGTTAACGGAGTGCTTACGGGTTCTTTTATCGAAGAACAAGTGGTGTGGTATAATGATGATGCTAACCTGGGTATTCGTATGGGTACTATCCCTGTGGAAGACACCTTCTATGGCATGTTACTTATCTTACTAAATATTAGTATTTTAGAATGGTTGCAAGACCGAGAACGATTTGCCCACTTTAGAAAAGCAGCGCGCGAATCAAAGGCTCGTAAAAAAGTACCAGCACATCAACAAGCAAGTAATTAATTTCAATAACGTTCCAAGTAAAAATCCTACGAAAGAACCCAACGCAGCTCTTCCTGCTTTTGCTGAATTATTACTAGCGATTAACTCACCAATAAAAGCGCCTACTAAAGGGCCTAGTATAATGCCTAGTGGCCCCATCCATAAGCCTACTACCAAACCTATTGTACATCCCCAGATACCGTATCGTGTTCCACCAAATTTTTTGGTACCATAAAGCGGCACTACATAATCAAGTATGGTAACTACCAATGTTACACCGCCCATAATTAAGATAAACTGTGTTGTAAAAGTAGGTACTGTTTTGAGTTGCTGAAGTAATAAAGCTAAAAAGCAAAGAGGAGGTCCTGGTAATAAAGGTAGTAAGCAACCAAGTATACCAATCACTAAAAAAATCACACCGATTACAATCCAAAAAATATCCATTAATACTTTTTCCCGGCAATATCGTTTCTAAACATTTCCATACCCTTTCTATCTTGTAGCGTAACAAACACAAGCTTCCCGTTTAATCCGCCAAATACCAGGTTACTACAATTCTTTCCGGTTAGTTCTATTTCGCGCAATATGTTACCACTGGGAGTAAGCACCACAATAGTTCCCTTTCCGTATCGTGTTACATAAAGATTCCCGGCTTTGTCGCATTTCATACCATCAAAACCATAATCAGGAAACTCCGCAAAAAGTCGTTTATTCAAAAGGTTTCCCATAGCATCTACATCAAAAGCCCAAATTTTTCGCTGCACACTTTCATTCACATAAAGTATTTTCTCATCCGGACTTAGTTCAATACCATTGGTGGTACCCATATTAGCCGCTACCAGCACTACTTTTTTATTCCGATCAATTCGCCAAACTTGGCCAGTACCATCTTTCCAGTTAGGGTCTGATGCGAAAATCTGATCTCGCTTCGTAATACATAAATCATTTGGTTGATTAAATATTGAATGGTGTACAAACACACTTACTTGTTTTGTCTTCATATTGACCTTCAAAATATTATGACCAACAAAATCAGCTAAGTACATGGTGCCTTTACTATCAAACTGAATACTATTAGCTATACTTCCTTCGGGTAAAGTTAAAAATAATTCTACCCTACCATCGGGAAGTACTTTACCGATGGTACCGTCACGCTGAAAATTAACTACATATAAGTTGCCCTTTGAATCAAAAGCAGGGCCTTCAATATTAGAAGAGAAGATATTCTGCTCCGTAAAATCTTCAACTTGATGAAGGCGTTCCAGATTCTGCGCTTCACCACTATTACCAATAAGCATTACTATACAGTACAAAATACCCGTGATCTTAATCATAAAATACCTTTAGTGTATCAAGGTAGTAACAAGATTAACAAATCTAAAACCATATCGTGTATTAGAATATTAAGCAAAAAAAAACCTCCACCTGTTACCGGTGAAGGCTCTAACCATTAGGTTAATGAGTGGCTTAGAAACGTACGGTTTTTACAGTACCACTGGCATCAGAAACTTCAAAAGTTACTGCACCACTTACATTCTTAATAGAATATAGCTGAGCAAAGTCACCAGCAACTTTACGTGATTCGCTGTGAACAAGATTGTTAGCGCTATCATAAATCTTCACGAAGATTTCTTCATTTAAAGTATTACCAACAGCCAACAAATACTTGCCTTCTGCATTCATTAATTTAGAAACATGCACTGATTTCTTAGAAAGAGAATGGCTAAGTGTAATTTTTTCTACACGCTTGCCTGTTGCATCTACCAATTCAATTGTGTAATCACCATCAGCTAAACCTTTAAAGTTTAGTGGACGAATAAAACCATCTACACTATTCATGGTTTCTGAGAAAATTAGATGAGCATCAGCATTGTAAACGTTCAACTTTACTTTATTGGAGCTTTCGCTTTTATAAATAACTTTGAACACATCAGTTCCTTTTACAGGCACAATAGCTAAACCAGCGTTGCGCGGCTCATCTTTTCCAACTGCTGTTACTGCTGCAATGATAACCATCAAAGAGGCAATTAAAAGAGATTTTGTTTTCATAATGTTTTTTTGTTTTTGATTATGTTACAAATGTACAGTGCGCTGCAACACCAGATGGAAAGTTGTAAGGAAACCTGATTTAATAAGTAAAAAATCGATTGCGGAAAAAATTGCAACGAAAATCAATCAAAATGATTTATAACTCGTAGCGCAAACGCTGTCGGCATATTTTTTTTTATACAACGTTTGCGGTAGACTACAAAACAAGGTAGTTGTAAATAACAAAGGCAACCTATTTAGTAGGTTGCCTTTGTTACGATATTTTGAAAAATTTAGTTAGTACAAAATATTCAAGAAGTGATTAGTAGGTTAACACTTTTGTTTGACCTGTTGAATCGGTAATCTCAATGGAAAATTTTCCATTCAAATAACTCAAGTCAAAAAGTTGTGAAAAGTCACCTTGAAGAGTTTCTCGTTTGTTATAGACGAGTTGATCTTGATCACCAAAAATTTTAATAGTCACTTGCTCGTTCTTTTTACTCGGTAGTGTAAGCAAGTATTTGCCATCTTTATAATGAACAAGCCCTGCCATACGTTCGGACTTTGGTTCTGCATAGTTTACATGTTCAGAAAGTGTACCTGATTCATCAATTACTTCAATTACATAATCACCTTCAGCTAACTTAGAAAAGTTGTAAGGACGTACAAAGCCTTCTGTTTTTCTGATTGTCTCTGCAAAAACAAGTTTATGATCGGCATCATATATCGCTACTTTAACATTTGCTTTCGTGTTGCTTTTGTAAATCAGCTTATAGGCTGAACCTGATTTCATTACGGCTACAGAAGATAAAACTTTAGGATTGTCTAACCTGCGAGCCATGGTCATGGTGCTGAACATAATCAACACTAAAAAAAATAAGAGGGTCTTTTTCATAAGGGTTTTATTTTTGATTTACCCCAAAGACGACACGAACCTCCAAATTGTTGCAGCGCAAACGTTAATTTTTGTTATTATTCTGTTAATACTTTAAAAATGTTAACCGTAAAAAATTTTAAACAGGAGGGCCGCTTTCAACGGACACGTAAAGATTAAGATGTCTATTTGTTAAAAAAATTTTTGCAACGATTAATCAACCGATTGGTTTCAATTTAAATGATAACTATCGCGCATCTTTTGTTCTTGCGATAAAATGTGTGTTTGGTATTTAATCTGATTAAGCAAAAATGCTTCACGCTTTAGTGCATCTAAACTTAAAAACTTATATCGCTCTGATGCCTCCAGATTTAACTCGGCAGCGATCTGGTAGATGGTAAATGTCGTAAAGTGTTGACTAATATTTCGAAGGTTCATGTACTTAAAGAAACTTTCATAAAGCTCGTGCTCTGAGGAAATATTACTTGGATCCAAGTTCCAAAACCGAACATCTCCGCCTGGGTAAAGCTTATTGCCATGCGTACGCAAAAGTTTATCGGTACTAAATAAATCGATACACTTAACAATAATATCAGACTCACCGCCTGGGTATCGCTTTAAAACCTTTTCAAGTTTCATATAGGAGCCCAACTGCTGAGTATTGCACTCATGACTAAAGTAAACGCCAAAACCGATATTGTCTTGCTCGGCTTCTTTAGCCAGTTGCCTGTAACGATGCTCAAAAATGTGTA
>CAYNKN010000268.1:0-4913 GCA_964397805.1 uncultured Chryseolinea sp.
CCAGTCTTTTTTATACTGGGTAGCATCGTATGATTTATGATTGGGTAGGGCAAAAATAAGTTTCCCGTTAGGGCTAAGTTTTTTTCTTAGTGTAGTAATTATTTCAAGTAGATCAGGTATATGTTCAAGTACATGCCAAAGGGTGATGACATCGAAATTACCTTCATTTACTTCTTCTATCTGGCTGAATACTTTTGCTCTTGTATTTATAGATGCTTGTTTTCTAGCAACTTCCGATGGCTCGACTGCATATGATATAATTCCTCTTTCTGCACACATTTTTATGAAGTTGCCCGTTCCACATCCATAGTCAAGCACTTTAGGTTTCAGTGTATGATCACTTTGCTTTTTAACAATGTCAATTTTCCAATTTATGGTGAACCTGCGTACAAATAAATATAGGTTATTGATGAGTGATTTTGATTTTTCCGTATGCGATATGTACTCATCAGATTGGTAATATTTACTAAGCTCTTCAGGTGCTGGTTGCGGATTTGTAAATAAAAAACTGCATTTGCTACATTGTGTTAGCGAGAAGTCGTTACCTGAAACAGTATAATCCCTACAAGTAAGGTATGGTTTAATGGATGTGCCTTGGCATATGGGGCAAAGATGTATATCAATCATTTTCCCATGTATATTGATAGGACGGATACATCGGCTGGAGAAACCCCACTAATTCTAGAGGCCTGACCTAAGGTTTCTGGGCGAACTCGTTTAAGCTTCTCTCTTGCTTCTGACGATAGAGCTTTAACACGCTCATAATCAAAATCTGTTTTTATTCTATACTCATCAAGATTGCCAATTTTCTCAGCAAGCTTTTGTTCCCGATCGATGTAGCTTTCATACTTAATGTGAATCTCTGCTTGCTCTAAAACTTCTTTAGTAAAGTTGCTCAGAGCAGTTTCAATTGTACTATTTAACTTGAACAGTTCACTGATGCCCAAATGCGGTCTTCTTAGAAGTTGTGTCGCAGTTATCTTTTCAGTAATGGCTGCTGTGCCAAGTGCTATAAGTTGTTCGTTGCATTCAGTTGGTATCAACTTAATTTTATCCAAAACAGATAATACGTTTTTGACATCCTTCTTTTTTTGTTCTGTGTGTTCAAATCGTTCTTTTGATGCTAGTCCGATTTTGTGGCCAATGTCTGTAAGTCGTAGATCCGCATTATCTTGTCTTAACAGAATTCTGTATTCAGCACGCGATGTAAACATTCTATATGGTTCTTGGGTGCCTTTGTTTACCAGGTCATCGATTAATACGCCAATATATGCTTCAGACCTCTTTAGTATTAAGGGCTCTTTTTGATGCACGCGATTATGGGCATTAATACCGGCCATAAGCCCTTGACACGCGGCCTCTTCGTATCCGGTTGTTCCGTTTATTTGACCTGCAAAGTACAGATTATCAATAAGTTGAGTCTCTAAACTTAGTTTCAATTGAGTCGGAGGAAAGTAGTCGTACTCAATGGCATAACCGGGTCTAAACATCTTGGCTTTTTCAAACCCTGGTATTTTTGTAAGGGCTTTATATTGAATGTCTTCAGGTAGAGAGGTAGAGAAGCCGTTAACATAGATTTCAACGGTACTCCATCCTTCGGGTTCAACAAATATTTGATGTCTATCTCTTTCGGCAAATCGATTTATTTTGTCTTCAATAGATGGGCAATATCTTGGGCCAAGCCCTTTTATCCTTCCTTGAAACATGGGAGATCTATCGAAACCCTTTTGTAGTTCGTGATGTACATCTCCGTTTGTATACGTTATCCAGCAGCTGCGTTGTTTACTGAGTTCTTTTGTATTGCTATAAGAAAATTTACCGGGGACTTCATCACCTGGTTGTTCTTCCATTCGTGAATAGTCCAAACTCCTACCATCTATTCTTGGAGGGGTTCCTGTTTTCATTCTTCCACTTTCGAAACCAAGAGTAACTAATTGCTCGGTTATACCAACAGAGGCTTTTTCGGCTGCTCTACCTCCACCCATTGTTTTCTCTCCAATGTGGATCTTACCGTTTAAAAATGTTCCGTTGGTTAGAACTACAGCTTTGGATTTTATTTCAAT
The DNA here is from genome assembly GCA_964397805.1 of uncultured Chryseolinea sp. GTDB lineage: Bacteria > Bacteroidota > Bacteroidia > Cytophagales > Cyclobacteriaceae > Chryseolinea. The sequence continues at coordinate 2,064 of CAYNKN010000268.1, forward strand.
TCCTAGACTGGTCTTCACACCAAAAGCTCTTCCATCCTTAACCAGAATCTCACTCACCATCTCCTGCCAAAAATCTACGTTTGGAGTATTTTCCAGCGCTAATCGCCATTCTTCAGAAAACACCATACGGTCATTTTGTGTCCTAGGGCTCCACATGGCAGGACCTTTAGAGCGATTAAGCATTCGAAACTGGATCATTGACTTATCGGATATTATACCCGACAAACCTCCTAGAGCATCAATTTCTCGCACAATTTGGCCCTTCGCTACACCACCCATAGCCGGATTGCAGGACATCTGCGCGATGGTGTTCATGTTCATAGTAATCAGCAGAACTTTTGATCCCATAGTAGCAGCAGCGGCAGCCGCTTCACATCCAGCATGCCCGGCTCCAACAACAATCACATCATACTCTTCGAACATTCTATTGGTGATTTAAAAGGTTTCATAATTCATCAAATACTTACCCACAAAACTACCCACATTTCCACAATTTGGTTCCACGTGAAACGATCACAAGTTTTATTTGGGAGTTCCACGTGGAACTATTGACGCAAAGATAAATAAGCATCCTCTTTTTCGCGCATGATAGATTTTTTCCGAGGCGTCTTGTCAGAATAGCCCATTAAATGAAGTACTCCATGAATGATTACCCGGTGAAGCTCATCATCAAACCGAGATTCAAATTTTGAGGCATTTTCAGTAATCCGATCAATACTAATAAAGATATCTCCTTGAATTGCTTCAGAATCCTCACGGGTATCAAAAGTAATTATATCTGTATAGGTATTGTGATTGAGATATTGGATGTTGATTTCGGCTAAGTATTCATCAGAGCAGAAAATAAAGTTTAGTTCAGCTAACGTGTGGTTCTCAAGCTTGATTGCTTCAAGAATCCAGAATTTGGTTTTTCTCTTGTTCTTGAGTTTGAAATAAATGCCTTCGGAAAAGAAGTTAATGGAAGGCATTATGAGTTCATATAAAAACTTAACTCAACTGTTCTTCCGGCATCCTTAAACTCAACTTGATCGGAAAGGTGTTTCATTAGGAAAATTCCGCGACCACCGGGCTTTTCCAAGTTTTCGGGAGAAGTAGGATCTGGCAGGTTCACATAATTAAAACCAGGACCTTCATCTTTTATGCTAAACTTGATAAGTCCTTCATTTAAGGATAAACTAAGATGAACGTTTTTGGTTTTGTCACTTGAGTTTCCATGCTTAATGGCATTATTAACGGCTTCTGTTACCGCAATCATAATATTACCGTAAATATCATCGTCTAATTGAAATCGCTCTTTTGCATTATCAATAAAGCTTTCAATCATTCTAATATTCTCCATTATAGATGGAACCTGTATGCTAATGGTATTCATGCCTTGCCTCTGAAGTTTAATTATTGATTTCCCATTCGTTTAAAATATTCACTTACTTCCTTTTTATAATACGGGTATAATTTGGGAGGTACAGTTTTCAGCAATTCTACTTCTTTTTCTCTTAGGCGCAAATACTCTTCAAAGGCCTTCGGTATTTCATTTTCATAATCTTTGGCTCCCTCTCCTTTTCTTTCTTCATCCATGTCTTGTTCGCGCATCGATTTTTCAGTTTCTAATAATCTAGTAAGAATATCTTGCTGTCTTTTAATTAATTGATCAGTTAGCTTTTTATTAACTAGATCCATTTCGGTTTGTTCCATGCTGCCAGGGATGTTGCCTCCAGGCATTTTTCCATCTTTTATTTTTTCTTGCATCTCTTGGAGAGCTTTTCTTATCCGCTCCTGTTCAGCAGCCATCTGTGCTAATTCTTCTGATAATTCACGACCAGATTTACCACTTCCCTTTAATTCTTGAATTTTGTTGTTAAGCTGTTGCTGAAGCTGACTTAAGCTAGGTTTTTCACCCTTCTTTTTTGACTTACCCATTGAAGGCTGAGCATTGGCCATCATTTGCATCATCATATCAAAGTGGCTGTCAAGCATTAGTGCAAGATTATTTATGGAAGTCATACTGGCCTGCATGGCGCTTGAGGCCTGCGGACGCCTGCGTTCTCGATTGGCGTCAATAACTTTTTCTAGCTGATTTTTGAGCTCGCCAACCTCTTTAGTAACTACTGGCCCCATAAAGGGATCTCGCTTTCCTAGAGATAACAAACTGTCTTCCAGTACTTTAACATCATCTTTCAACTTTAATTGCTGTTGGGCTAATAGGTTGAAACGCGGGTCGTTTTGGTTAAGCTCTCCAAAGCTCTTTAATATATTTTCCTGATCGAAGGACAATTTAACTAACCCATGAATGATTTGCCGAAGCGATTCCAGGTTTTGCATATCCATTTCCATACTCATTGAACTCTGCGCGCCCTCCATTTGCTGCATCATCTTCTGCATTTGCTGTAGTGCTTTTTGTTGAGCTTCTTTTGCCTTAGCCGGATTGTTCTGCTGTAACATTTCCTCGCTTTCTTCTTGCGCCTGTTCTACTTCATTACTACTTTTTTCATTGGGTAAGTTGTCTGGCTTTTTTAACTCTTCACTTAACTTTTTAAGTTCTTCAATTCTTTCTGCGGTTTGTTTAAAGTCTTCTTTTAGCTCTTCTTGATCTGATGCCAAATTCTCGCTTTCCGATTTTTGATTCTCATCATTTTCTTTGTCTGCATCTCCTTTATCGTTCTTTTTTCCTTTTTTCTGATTCTCTTCTTTTGATTGGTCTAGTTGCTCGGTTTTTTCTAAAAGACTTTGTAGATTTTCGATTTGGTCTTTAAGTTCTTGAATAGCTTGATCAAGTTTATAATCAAATTGCAGTTGCTTAAAGAGTTCTAAAGTACGCTCTAGTTCCTTTTCAAGGTTATTGGTGTTTTGATT
>CAYNKN010000269.1:0-279 GCA_964397805.1 uncultured Chryseolinea sp.
TTTGTGGGTGTATAGGCGAAATAGTGTTGAACTGATACTGACTTCTTAATTCTTACTGAGAAACTTCAAACGGATTTTTTTCTTTATGCAGTCAGTCTTTTATTATAGTGCATTGATCCTACTTGTGTTTATTATTCGCACCGAGAGTACGCAAAAAAAATCAACTAAAAGGAAAAGACTTTTATGAGCTTTAGTAAAGAAAAGAAGGCCTATGGCAAGAGCATAAACAAGCTCAAGAATGAGTATGATGTCATTATTGTTGGGGGAAGTTATGCTGGC
>CAYNKN010000269.1:289-4904 GCA_964397805.1 uncultured Chryseolinea sp.
TCAGCAGCTATGGCTTTGGGGCGTGCATTGCGAAATGTTTTAGTTATTGATAGTGGTTTACCGTGTAACAAACAAACACCTCATTCACATAATTTCATCACACAAGATGGTGAAAAACCAAACGTAATAGCAGAGAAAGCAAAAAAGCAAGTTCTGAAATATGATACAGTAAAATTTATAAACGACCTTGCTGTAGGTGGTCAGAAAACCGAAAACGGTTTTGAAATTGCAACCAAAAAAGATGAAACGTTTGTAGCTAAAAAACTCATTTTTGCTACCGGTGTAAAAGACATAATTCCCCAAATTAAAGGCTTTTCGGAATGCTGGGGAATATCCGTTATTCATTGTCCTTATTGCCATGGTTACGAAGTAAAAGCAGAAAGAACGGGGATTTTAGCAAACGGAGATTTTGCTTTTCATTACGCCCAACTCATTCGTAATTGGACTAAAGACCTTACCATTTTTACCAACGGTAAATCGTTGCTTTCGCAAGAACAATCCTACAAGATTACAAAGCAAAACATTCCGATAATTGAAAAAGAAATTGCTTATCTGAAACACGAAAAAGGTAATATTCAGCAAATCTTTTTCAAAGACAATTCAATGTTTGACCTTAAAGCAATCTATTCACGACCTCCATTTGAACAACATTGCAAAATTCCTGAACTATTGGGTTGCGAACTAACAGAACAAGGCTATATAAAAGTTGATATGTTTCAACGAACAACAATTACAAATGTATTTGCCTGTGGCGATAATACAAGTCCCATACGTTCAGTTGCCAATGCAGTAGCAACAGGAAACTTAGTTGGTGCAATGACAAATAATTTAATGACAGAAGAAGAATTTTAGCTCATGCATTTGTGCCGCATCAAGACAGCACTAAACATGGAGAGACAAACCACGATTGAAAGGAACAACGAAGGTATAACAGGATACTTACTCGTTGAACAGATGACTGATTATGAAACACAATAATGCGGACAACTAACACAGGCAATGGATAATCTCGATGAACACATCACTATAATCGATGGTGTTTACACTCACTGCAGCGGATTTGAGAAGTTCGTTATTCGCCACTACTACCAGAATAGATTCAAGTTTACGCTGGTTCAATCCAGGTGTGCGGGTTTACTTTTTTGTGTTTTAACCTTCATTATTCTGCTAGTAAGCTCTTCATTACATGCCCAAGAAACCTTCGATCCACCGCTTATTCCGCGCGAGGCACAAAAACATGGGAAAGAATTTCTATTGATGGTAAACTCCATGAGCCATCTGGCATAAAACAGAACCCATTGCTGATTTAAGGCAATATAAACCCCGATAAAGAAATGGCGCATCATTACGTATGGAAATCAGAATTATCCATGACCAAAATTATTCTTGACCTTTTATGAAGGATAATTGTTGTTGTGAGGTATCCCATTTCCGGTAAAAACAAGCTTTTCGGTTTTTACCCTTTTTGTTGATGGTGTGGCAAACGCCTTCACCGAGCAGGGTAACTTTATAAACCAGTGCATCCTGGTCGCAGTCAACCAATACCTCATCGAGTTGCAGGGTGTTTCCGCTGGTCTGTCCTTTTATCCAAAGTTCGTTGCGCGAGGTGCTCCAAAAGGCAGGTACATCATGGCGAATGGTACAATCGAAGGCTAGTTGATTTACATAAGCAATCATTAGCACCTGTCCTGTTGAAGATTCTTGCACGGCCACCGGCAGCAACCCATTTCGTTTTTCAAATTGAAGTTGCCATGCATGCGTTTCTTCTATTTCTTGGGATGCTACCTCATAAGAATCAATCTTGCTCATGTTGTTGTGTTGATGACTAATTTTTATGTCAGGGAAATAATGCAATCTAAAACTTCTTTTCGAATGGCTTGCTCATCCAGATCACGGCCTATAAAAACAATTTTGTTTTCGGGTAATTCGTTTTCCCACGCACTTCCTTCCAAACCATCGATTTCATGGTGCACCGATTGAAAAACAATTTTGCGATCAGATGAAGCACTGTGCAAAATACCTTTCGACCGGTAGAGTTTATCTCCTTGCGTAATAATCAGCCGGGTAAACCACGCATTGAATTTTAAAAAATCCAAAGCACCGCGAAACCGCATACTAAAGGTTTGAATGTTATGCTGATGATGGGTGTGCAGATTTTTAGCGGGCGAAAGTACCGCACCGGTATTTAGTACTGGTGAAAAACTAACTACAGACACGAGTGATTTTTCGACAGCCATTAAATCGTAGGCGCGAATATCCAACAACCTTTCGATCGATACCTGACCGACCACATCCAGAGCGGCCGTTTTATTAATTGTTTTCAATTTATCTTCCAATAGGGTAACCGTTGCCGCTTCTACTTTATCGGTTTTAGTAACTATGAGTTGATCGGCCATGATTAACTGCTTAATCGCCTCCGGCTGGAGTTCTAGTTGCCGGCTATAATTAATGGCATCTACCAGACAGATCACGCCATCCAACTGATAATATTTTTGCAGTTCTATGTTATTGATAAAAAGCTGCGCAACCGGAGCCGGATCGGCCACTCCGGTACTTTCTATCAGTACATGATCAACCTGATAGTTACCCGATTTTAGTTTGATAAGTATGTCGAGAATATCGCTTTGTAAGGAGCAACAAATACATCCGTTTTCCAGTGTAAACAAATCCTGATCGGCCTTAATCACTAATTCATTGTCGATGGGTACTGCGCCAAATTCATTTTCAATTATGGCAAAACGTTTTTCTGGAAAAGCTTTGATGATTTTATTTAACAGGGTAGTCTTGCCACTTCCTAAAAAACCGGTGAGGATAGTAACTGCTATGGGTTGTTTTTTCATTGATTCTGATTAAAGTCTTTGTACATCAAACTGGGTTGGATGCCCGTGTTATGCTGATACTTGCCGCTGTTGTACTTTGTATACTCACCTTCCAGTGCATGGTAGTATATCTGGCAAATCTCTACGCCTGCATAAATTTTTATGGGCTGAATACAAAACATTTCCAGTGTCCAATAACCTGCAAAGCCCACATCGCCAAACCCGGCTGTAACGTGAATGAATAAACCGAGTCTGCCCACAGAAGATCTGCCTTCGAGCATGGGCACATAGTTATCGGTACGCGTGTACTCAAGGGTACGCCCGAGGTAGAGTTTGTGAGGTTGCAACGTCAAACCACTTTCGGGGATATAAACGCTTTGTGTTTTGTTGTCGCGTTTCATGTCCAGCACAGCTTCATCATACACCAAGAGTTCGTGATGCAGCTTTAAGTTATAGCTGTTGGGGTTGAGTTGTTTCTCATCGAAAGGTTCAATGGAAATGTTCTTCCCCATTTGCTTTTTTATTTCCAGACCAGATAAAATCATTGCTATGGATACTTAATTGAAAATCAAAATATGTATGGTAATATGTAGTATAAGCTTTTAAAACGCCCGCGTAAGTAAAATGGAAACCGAAATAAATTCGTTTGCTATAGTTAAGCGGATTACACCGACATACCACAAGTTTGTTTATTGTGAAACACTGTTGAAGTATTAGTAATGTTCGTGGATGTTATTCTACTTAACCGCATTATTTAGTTGTATTCGTCAAATTATTTTCTCTTGGGCACAGGGTCATACCCACTTGTTCCCCACGGGTGGCACCGACAAATGCGCTTGGCTCCGAGCCAGGTTCCTTTTAGTGCTCCCCATTCGCGTATAGCTTCAATGGTGTAATGCGAACACGTTGGGGTGTGTCGGCACGATGCGGGAAGCAGGGGCGATAATATTACCTGATAAATTCGCACGAGCGATACCAGCACCGAAGCGACTATTTTATTTAAAATTGTACGTACCAAGATTCTACGATTTGTTTTAACTACACGTACACCAATTCTTCCAGTAGTGCTACCGTTGCACCTTATTACTTATGCTAATCAAAGACACATTGAACGATCTGATAATATACTTTGCTGAATATAGTAGTGGCTGAAATTAGGCTAATATTCAAGCACGGAAACAATCCCCTCGGCAGTGCCAGCAGCTAAAAGTGATCCCTTTTTATTCCAAGTTAATTTTGAAATCGCCCCTTCTAATTTACACCCCGTCATAAACTGGTACTTCTCTTTTATTTTTCCCCAAAAATATATTCTACCTGATTCATCGCCCGAGGTTAAAATGTTCTCGCCATATTGATAATCAAGTGCGGTTACTTTTGCAGAATGCGCTTCTATAACATCGGGCTTTGTATTTTCCGGACCATTCTTTTTGCTGATGTCCCAGATTACAACGTCAAGTCCGCAGTTAGTAGCTACTTTTTTTCCGCTGTTATCCCAGGCGAAAGCACGCGCTTTACTGGCATAACCATGCATGGCCATGTCTCTTCTGCTTACATCATCCATCTTCCAAACATGGATGGAATTATCTTGAGTACCTGCCAAGACAAACCGTTGATCGGGGCTCCACGTTAGGGAGATAAGCGAGTTTTTCCAGATGAGTTGTTCAAATTCGCCAGGCTTACTTAAATCATAGATGCGTACACCTCCATAGGAAGCCGAAGCTAATTTTTTGGAATCACTTCGCCACGCCAGTGCGCTCACTGTGCTTTCATGTAAATTACTTTGTCCGACTTGGTTA
>CAYNKN010000270.1:0-4885 GCA_964397805.1 uncultured Chryseolinea sp.
AAGTTTCCATATCCGGCTTTTCAAAAGTAAGCGATGGATAGTGTGTAAAATCAAATCGGGGGAATGCCGAAGGTAGCCGATCCGGATACGTCATGGCAAATTGAATCGGCAATCGCATATCGGGTAACCCCAACTGTGCTTTAATAGAGCCATCTTCGAACTGTACCATTGAGTGAATAATAGATTGAGGATGCACTACTACCTCTACCTGCGCTGCTTGCAAGCCAAAAAGCCATTTTGCCTCAATTACCTCCAGCCCCTTGTTCATTAGCGAGGCCGAGTCGATTGTAATTTTAGCCCCCATCGTCCAATTGGGGTGTTTTAGGGCTTGCGCTTTTGTTACCGATTTCAACTCATCAATTTTCTTTCCTCGAAACGGCCCACCCGAAGCGGTTAAAATAATTTTCTCTATTTTATTATGGAACTCACCTACCAGGCACTGAAAAATAGCCGAATGTTCTGAATCTACTGGGTAGATATTAACGCCTTTTTCTTGGGCTAGTCTGGTAATGAGTTCGCCTGCTACTACGAGTGTTTCTTTATTAGCTAACGCGATTGGTTTACCGGCATTAATGGCACTAATGGTGGGCCTGAGTCCGGCATACCCAACTAGCGCAGTCAGTACTAAATTGATAGTATCCATTTGCACGACCGATGCCAGGGCACTTTCACCGGTATATACTTTAATATTTTCTGTAGCTAGTTGTTCATGGACAAAGGCGTATTGGTCTTCATCTACAATAACAACCGCATTGGGCTTAAATTTTTTTGCCTGCTCTACCAACAGCACTGCATTGCGCTGGGCAGTTAGTACTTCTACTTCAAAGGCATCGGGGTGTGAGGCTATCACCTCCAGCGCTTGTGTTCCGATAGACCCGGTAGATCCGAGTATGGCAATGTGCTTTTTTTTGGTCAAGTGTGTTTGGTTGGTGTTCAAAAACGCGTATTAATTGCGCACTAAGGTAGCAGTAATTTGATTGGCTATGTTTCGGTCGTTCGCTAAACGAGGTACTTTGTTTTGGCCACCAAGTTTATCCAATGTTTTCATGTAATCGATAAATGTATTTTTGGGGAGTGCATTGATTTTTAGTGTCCGTAAAATATTACCACTAATTAAGTCATCATAATAAACATTCAATTTTCGCATTTGGTTATCCAGCATACTGGCAAAGGCCTCCACATCGTGCGGAAGCGATGAAAACTCAATAAGCCATTCATGGTGAGGTAGACCCTCTTCGGGAGTAACATTGGGCGCTACCGTAAATTCTGTTAAGGCTGCCTCCGGAAATTTCTGCATCGTTAATTTCATGGCATTCTCAACTTCTTCGCCTATAACATGTTCGCCAAAGGCTGATATAAAATGCTTGATACGGCCAGTAACGACAATGCGATAAGGTTTTGTGGAAACAAATTTTATGGTGTCGCCCAATGAGTAACCCCACAAACCCGCATTACTGTTTAATATAATTGCATAATTTTTACCAACCTCAACACCTTCGATAGTAACACGCTCCGGATTTTCCAGGTGAACCTGCTCAACCGGAATAAATTCAAAAAATATTCCGCTGTTAAGTAATAGTAATAAACCAGGTTCGGTTTGTGTATCCTGATAGGCAATAAAACCTTCGGAAGCCGGATAGGTCTCTACAGAATCGATATGCTTGCCAATCGATTCCATTAGTTTTGCACGATAGGGTTCAAAGTTTACTCCGCCATAAACGAAAATGGAAAATTGTGGAAATACTTCACTTACCGTTTTTCCAGTGCGAGTCACAATACGCTCGAAATACATTTGCGCCCAAGGCGGAATGCCTGAGATCAGTGTCATTTTAGCACCAATCGTTTCATCTACAATTTTGTCTAGCTTTTCTTCCCAGTCATCAATACAGTTGGTTTTATAACTTGGTTTTTGATTGGTGCGCAAGTATGCAGGAATATGATGGTTGACTATACCGGAGAGCCTACCGGTTTTTATACCGCCCTTCTCTTCCAATTCCGGACTTCCAGAAAGAAAGATCATGTCGCCATCCATAATGGAAGCATTACCTGTTTCGTGGATGTAATTCAAAATAGCATCGCGTGCGCTACCGAAGTGGTTCGGAATCGACTCGCGTGAAATAGGAATATACTTAGTACCCGATGTGGTGCCAGACGTTTTAGCAAAATAAGCAGGCTTACCCGGCCATAATATGTTGGGCTCTCCGCGTAATACCTTTTCGATATACGGTTTTAGCTGCTCATAATCGCGTATAGGCACACGTTGCTTAAAGTCTTCGTAAGTCTTAATCGACTGAAAATCATGCTCTTTTCCAAAAAGAGTAGACTTACCTCGATGGATGAGGTTAGTGAATACCTTTTGTTGATGATCAAACGGCTTACCAGACCACTTTTTGGTTTGAGCCGCAACATACGATGCAAAAGGTTTTATAATGAATGAACGAAATCCCATGAGCTGCAAGTTACAAATTTGTGTTGCTCGTAAATATCCCTAACATAACCACTGATGTAACTAATCAAAAAAACATTTTTGTCGTTTTATATTTGGAACGATTTTATAAGGACGATAAACTATTGTTGCTTAGTGTGCATCGCGTGTTAGAAGTCATAAAAAATTAAGAGTAACTATGAAGACTACATTTAAAATTGTGCTTACTGCTTTTATAGCTGGCTTTGGTGGGGCCTTTGCCGCATTTAATTTTATTATTAAACCAGCACTACCAGAAGCCGCCATTCAAAACGAGTCGCATTACAACTTGGTTCGTAATGATTCACCATCATCGCAGCAATCTGCAACTTTCCCTACCATACCGCTTTTAGCCGATGGTCAAACCGATTTTATTGATGCCGCGGCTAAATCAACACCTAGCGTAGTATACATTAATAGTATTTCAAAAGGAGCCTCCTACTCTACCTGGGATTGGTTCTTTGGTGAAAGTAAAGTTGGCGGACGCACACAAGTAAGTAGCGGCTCGGGAGTAATTTTTTCAAAGGATGGTTACATTATTACGAACAACCATGTGGTCGAGTCTGCCGAACGGATTGAGGTAACATTTAATAAACGTGTCTATCCGGCAGAGGTAATCGGTACCGATCCATCTACAGATTTAGCAGTTATTAAAATTGATGAAAAAAATTTACCAGTTATTACTCTGGGCAGTTCTAAAAATGTACAGGTAGGCGAATGGGTTATTGCTGTAGGAAACCCCTTTTCGTTAGCCTCCACCGTTACCGCAGGTATTGTTAGTGCCAAAGGTAGGCGCATTGGCATTTTAGAAGATAAATTTCCGATTGAATCATTTATTCAAACTGATGCGGCTATTAACCCGGGAAACTCGGGAGGAGCACTAGTCAATAAATATGGTGAGCTGGTAGGTATTAATTCGGCCATCTTAAGCAGAACGGGTTCGTATACGGGTTATGCATTTGCTGTTCCGGTAGATATCGCTAAAAAAGTATTCGATGATTTAGTAAAGCATGGAATCGTACAAAAAGGATTTATTGGCGGTACCGTCATTGAATACGATTATCAAAATGCCAAAAAATATGATCTAAAAACAGATGGCAAAATTTTTAGTGGTGTGCTGTTAGAAAGTATTGAACGCACCGGTCCTGCTAACGATGCAGGCTTAAAACCGGGTGATATTATTACCCGAATAAACACAACAGATATTAACAGTCAGAGTGCCTACGAAGAAGAACTAAGCTACCATTACCCAGGCGATAAAATTAGCATTACCTATTTACGCAATAACAAGCCTGTAAGTGCTAACCTTACATTGGTGAATTTAAACGGCACAACCGAATTAATTAAGCGAAAAATTTATAGTGCTACCGCTATTGGTGCGCAGTTAGAAGCCACACGTTACGGTGTTAAAATATTTAAGATCAACGAATCAAGTATTCTCAAACAAATTGGCGTGCCTGAAAACTTTACCATTATTGCCATCAATCGAGTTAAAGTAAAGGAGCCCGAAGAAGTAGTTGAGTTCTTCGAAAAGTATAAAGGGCAAGGTTACATTTATGGTGTAAACAGTTCTAAACAACAAGTTGAAATACCGTTTAGAATTCGATAACTAAAAAATAATGCGTTGCTAAACGTTAGCGGTTGTTTACTATAGACAACCGCTAAATTAGTTGATGACTTATAGTACTATAGTGATACTATAGAAATATGCTGGCCTTCGCGCATACCGGGTGCGCCTCCACTTTTCGACAGAGCCACCGAGCAGGCTCCGTAAAAGCACGTCATTGTAAGGCGTAGGTAATGGAATGTGTGTATGGGCAACGAAGCCATCTTAAAGTTACGAGTAACTTGATTGAGATTGCTTCGGTCGTACCTCCCTCGCAAAGACGTGAAGGTCGTGCATTTTATAGGAATTGAATAAATAGTTTGTTAGTTGAAAAATTCCAAAAGAAATTCGTGCCTAAACACGGCAAACTACTGAATCGTACGATTCAATCAACCATAATCGTTTAACACTCACCACACGTTTAGCTGTATGGCAGAAACTCCAGTAGAATCCTTTTTATTACCGATCAACCGATTTATTAAAAATGAATCAACAGGAGGTATCATACTTTTTTTGAGTGCCGTAGTTGCTATGGTATGGGCTAACTCTGCTTGGGCTGAACATTATCATCATCTTTGGGAAACTGAATTTACCATCGGTTTTGAAGGAGCCTACATTCAAAAAAGCTTACATCATTGGATCAATGATGGTCTCATGGCCATGTTCTTTTTTGTAATCGGGTTAGAATTGAAGCGTGAAATTATGGGTGGCGAATTGGCTGATCCTCGTAACGCTATTTTACCGATCACAGCAGCTATTGGGGGTATGGCCGTGCCTGCATTAATCTATTTGTTTTTTAATCAATCCTTACCCGA
>CAYNKN010000271.1:0-2740 GCA_964397805.1 uncultured Chryseolinea sp.
CGTGTGTATGGTCATCGATCACCTCAAGAAGTAAGAAACTGTACGGATACACGGTTGGAAGTTCCCTTTAAAGGAAAAAATCATGATGCCATTATAACGGCCATTAAAGATATTAAACCTAAAGGCGTTACGCCCATTACCTACTCGTTAGAACAAGCCGCCAATGATTTTCCGGCAGCAACAGGTTATCGGAATATTGTTATCATTATTACCGATGGAATCGAATCGTGTGGTGGCGATTTATGCGCCATGTCTAAGGCACTTCAAAAGAAAGGGGTCTTTTTACGACCTTACATTATCGGTATCGGATTGTTTGCTGAGAAAACATTAGACTGTGCCGGCAAGTACATTAATGCCGATACTCCCGGGAGCTTTAATAACATTTTGAATGATGCCTTAGAATCTACTTTTGCAAAAACAACGGTAACGATAGAGCTTCTTGACGGGCGGAATCAACCTACCGAAACCAATGTAAATGTCACTTTTCTTAATGCCGTAACTGGTTTGCCGATGTATGATTTTGTTCATTACCTCAGTCAGCAAGGAAAACCCGATACATTACAAATCGATCCGGTGTTAGACTACGACTTAATTGTGAATACAGTGCCACCGGTGGTACGTAAAAATGTGATGATTAACAATGGCAAACACAATGTTATTCGCATTCCTGCTCCACAGGGAAATTTGGTTTTTCAGCAGGAAGGCCGAAGAGATGGCAACCTTCAAGGCATTATTAGGCAGCAAGGTAAAATGCCGATTGTTAATATGCAGCGAAGTAATGAGCCCTTTCGCTACTTAACCGGAAAATATGAATTAGAGGTTTTTACACTTCCACGCAGAACCTTTGTGGTTGATGTGCAGGCCAATAAAACTGAAACAATTCACTTACCGGCACCGGGAGTTGTAAACTTCAATACTACATCAACTGGATATGGTAGCTTATACGAGATAAAGCCAGATGGCACGCAAGAATGGGTATGCAGTTTAGATAATATGAAATCTCAATTTGCTTTCACGCTTTTACCCGGTCGCTATAAAATTGTCTTTCGAGTAAAGAATACAACGGGTAGCAAATACACAGGCTTTAAGAATTTTACCGTAAAATCGGGTGAGACGCTCTTGGTCAATGTTTTTAATTAACGTTTAGATTACCATCTACTCGCTAAGCCAATATCAACCAAGGTATTAGTGCGATGAGTAAAGCAGCTACAAACAAGTATACTAATTTGCGATTCGTTTTATTATCTGGTGGTTCCATTCCAATCTACTTTATAAGCTCAGTAGTTGTACGGAACATAGTTTCGCTAGTTGTCTATTACCCAAAGTATAAGGCTCTTTAACAAATGATTAACACTTTCTCGATGAGGTATGGTAGAAAGAAAATAATTTGCGACTTTCGCATCGCTTGTTTTTTACGTACAGCAAGTGCAAGTTTGAGTAACCATCAATTTTAATAAAACCATCGTAATGACAAAGTTTACCTTTACCGAAAAGAAAGACACCCGTTCAGGTTTTGGCATTGGCCTTCATGAATTAGGAAAAAAAAATAACAAGGTAGTAGCACTTTGTGCCGACTTAACCGGCTCACTTAAAATGGATGCCTTTAAAAAGGAATTTCCAGAACGTTTCTTTCAAGTAGGTATTGCAGAAGCCAATATGATGGGCTTAGCTGCCGGAATGACGATTAATGGAAAGATACCTTTCACCGGTACGTTTGCTAATTTTTCGACCGGAAGAGTATACGATCAAATACGACAGTCAATTGCTTACTCAAGAAAAAATGTTAAGATATGTGCCTCTCACGCTGGGTTAACTTTAGGTGAGGATGGTGCTACCCATCAAATTCTAGAAGATATTGGTATGATGAAAATGCTTCCAGGCATGACTGTTATTGTACCCTGTGATCATAACCAAACAAAGGCCGCAACCATTGCGCTAGGCGATCATGAAGGTCCGGCATACCTGCGATTTGGCAGACCAAGCTGGCCTATTTTTATGGCTCCCGACAGACCCTTTACAATTGGCAAAGCAGATAAACTTATCGAAGGAAAAGATGTAACCATCTTTGCGTGCGGCCACTTAGTATGGAATGCAGTCGAGGCCGAGGCCATACTGGCTCAAAAAGGAATTAGTGTTGAATTGATCAATATCCACACCATTAAACCCTTAGATGTTGAAGCCATACTTTCATCGATTGGTAAAACTGGTTGTGCAGTTACATGTGAAGAACACCAGCTAAACGGTGGTCTGGGTGACAGTGTTGCTCAAGTACTTTCGCGCTTTCATCCAGCACCCTTAGAGATGGTCGCTGTAAACGATTCATTTGGTGAAAGTGGAACACCCACCGAGTTACTTAAGAAGTACGGATTAGGTCCAGAAAATATTGTAGCAGCCGTTGAAAAAGTATTGCAGCGCAAGGGGCGTTAAAACCCCTTTGCCGCATCATCACCACGCGGATCAGCGCCACCTTCTAATGTACTGTCGGGTAATACAAGTATAGCATCTACCCTACCCATAGATCCACGAGGTTTAAAGGTGTGGCCCATATCTACTAACTTCAAACTATCGCGTTTACTTATTGCATGCGCCTCTGCTGCGATCACATCGGGTAACCATTGACTGTGAAATCGCTTGGCCGTAACAGCTCCTTGCATGGTCATGTCGTGTTCAATTACATTTAAAATGGTTTGAAATACAGAGGTTATAATGGTGGTGCCTCCGGGTGTACCAACTACCATAA
>CAYNKN010000271.1:2750-4885 GCA_964397805.1 uncultured Chryseolinea sp.
CAATGGTTGGCGTCATTGAGCTTAGCATACGCTTGCCGGGTTCGATCTTATTAGCCTCACCGCCAATGGCTCCAAACATATTGGGGACACCGGGTTTAACGCTAAAGTCATCCATCTCATCATTTAGTAAAAAGCCAGATCCGGCCACTACCACAGATGATCCGTAGCTACCATTAAGTGTTGTTGTAACGGATACAGCATTTCCCTCCGGATCAACTACGGAAAGGTGTGTGGTTTCTTCTGATTCTGCCAAGGCTAGCAATCCTTCTTTAACTGCACTACTCGGTGTAGCTTTTTTAAAATCGACATCCGCCATTCTGGATTTTACGTAGGCCTCGTCAATAAGCGAGGCAACAGGTACGGAATAAAAATCAGGATCGCCTAAGTAGTATGCCCGATCCGCGTAAGCGCGTCTTTCGGCCTCAACCATAAGGTGCGTGGTCTTTACACTATTCCATCCCCAATCTTTTATGGGGTACGGCTCCATCGACTTTAACAATTGAAATAAGGCAATGCCTCCACTTGACGGAGGGGGCATGGAGATAATGTTGTATTCTTTGTATGTAGTAGAGAGCGGTGTGCGCCAAACAGCCTGATAGCTTTTTAAATCATCGTACGAAATTAATCCACTACCTCGCTCCATTTCAGCAACAATATCATCTGCGGTTTTACCTTCATAAAAACCCGCACGACCTTGATCGCGAATTCGTTCTAACGTAAGCCCTAGATCACGATGAAAAATGGAATCACCAGCATTCCATTCGTTCACTAAGTGTTCCGGTAAAATGGTGTTATATTGCTTTAGTTTATCTTGAATATGGTTTAAACCACGCGCTTCCTTTTCAGTAAGCGTAAAACCTTTAAGCGCTAAATCGATTGCCGGTTGTACTAAATCGGCCCAAGGTAATTTGCCATACTTGGTATGCGCTTCAAATAGTCCGGCAACCGTGCCCGGTACCCCACTGGATAAATGTCCGTGCTGACTTAAATCTGTATTGGCTTCTCCCAAGGAATCTAAATACATATCGGTT
Organism: uncultured Chryseolinea sp.; assembly: GCA_964397805.1. GTDB lineage: Bacteria > Bacteroidota > Bacteroidia > Cytophagales > Cyclobacteriaceae > Chryseolinea. The sequence goes on from CAYNKN010000271.1 coordinate 3,782, forward strand.
GTTGCAGCCGCTGGTGCTTTTTCACGGTAGTCTAATGCATCTACTTGACCATCGGCAAAACGAGCGACCATAAAGCCACCACCACCAATATTTCCGGCAGCAGGATGTACCACCGCTAATGCAAATTGTGTAGCAATAGCAGCATCTACTGCGTTACCACCTTTCTGCATAACACTTACACCTGCTTGTGATGCCAGCGGATGTGCTGATACCACCATCGCTGACGGAGTAATCAACCCAATGGGTTGTTCAGGCTTTGAGGTACAGGCAACTATACAGAGCGCAAGTAAAAGCTGTATTAAGCGGTTTATCATACAGGTTATTGGTTTAGTCATTATAAAAGTATTAATTCCAAACAATTTAAAAATCGCCATGAGCCTACGCAAAGAAAAGGCAGCACGCTTAAAGATACAGGTACTCGATTGTACCTTAAAGTTAATCGGCAAAAAATCATTCGATGATCTCTATGTGGATGACATCTGTCAAAAAGTAAAGATTTCGAAAGTAACATTGTTTAAATACTTTCCCCAGAAGGAAGATATTTTATTATACTATTTTCGGATATGGTGTTTAACCCGATCGGTTGAGTTAGCACAAAAACCTAAAGAAGGTATTACAGGTATTTACTATCTTTTTGAAAAGCTTAGTGAAGTATGTGAAAGTCATCCCGGAATAATGCTGAGCTTGGTTGGGTACTTGGCAGATTTAAAGCGTCCTCCCAAACCGTTTCCGGTAAAGATTGAAGAGAAGAAATTAATTTTTAATGATGTGGCTACTATTCAAACGGTTGATGTGATGTCGTTAGAACAAATGATCGAAAAGTTTACGTTGGAGGCGATCTTCAAAAAAGAAATAACGGCCACGATTAATACACGCGATATTAGCAATTTGATTTTAGCCTTGTTTATGGGCGGTATTTTAAGTGCACACCTAACGCAGCAAGAAATGATTAGACCCTTCTTTAAAAGAAATCTGGATCTGTTATTTAAGGGGTTAGCGTAGTTTTTTGTATTAAGAGGCTCAGACGTTTTGGTAAGGTGATTTTTAAATAAATAAAATGAATTGGAATTTGTTCATACAAAAACCCGCTTATCAGGCAATCTT
>CAYNKN010000272.1:0-4857 GCA_964397805.1 uncultured Chryseolinea sp.
AAAAAAATTACGCTAAGATTGTCAAAAAAAGGTTTAAAAGAATTTTTCTTTTCACCACAACAAAGAAAGCAACCAACCGATACAATACCTTCTGTTAAAACTGATTTACTTGCGTTAAATCCAACTGATGATGTGTTAGTTTGGTTTGGTCACTCTTCATACTATCTACAAGTAGAGGGAAAGAAAATTTTAGTTGATCCAGTTTTTAGTGGAGCAGCTTCACCGTTATCTTTTACCACAAGAAGTTTTATGGGTACCGATGTATATACGGTAGATGATTTTCCTGGGATCGATTATTTATTCATAACACATGATCACTGGGATCACCTGGACTATGAGACTATTCGCGCGTTGAAAGCAAATGTGAAGCAAGTTATTTGTCCGTTAGGTGTTGGCGAACATTTAACATACTGGGGCTATGCTACCAATAGTATTATTGAAAGCGATTGGAACGAAGAACTTTTATTAGATAGTGGTTTTCGTGTACACACTGTACCTGCACGCCATTTTTCTGGTCGAGGGTTTCAACGCAATAAATCCTTGTGGACTTCTTACTTATTACAAACACCATCGCATAAAATTTTTATTGGTGGCGATAGTGGGTACGATGATCACTTTGTACGTGCCGGAGAAAAGTTTGGTGAAATTGACCTGGCGATTTTAGAAAATGGCCAGTACGATAAAAGCTGGCGATACATCCACATGATGCCACACGAAGTATTACAAGCAGGTAAAGACTTACGCGCCAAACGAATTTTTCCGGTTCACTCTTCAAAATTTAGTTTGAGTAATCATGCTTGGGACGATCCGCTTTCTACGATATGGGAATTGAATGAACAAGAAAAGTTGAAGGTAATAACACCAATGATTGGCGAACGTGTTAACCTCCGTGATACATCTCAAACCTTTTCCAATTGGTGGCAAGGTATAAAGTAAATGTGGGTAAATGCTAGCGTTATTGTTTTCATAAAGGAGCTTTCTAAATACATCAACTTTTTGCATGTTTGGTTTCACAAGTAGCCATGCCTCAACCCTTTACTGTACTCTTTGAAGATAATCACTTACTGGTAGTCAATAAGGCTGCGGGTATTCTGGTGCAAGGCGATGAGACAGGCGATTTACCGTTGGTTGAACTGGGTAAAGAATACATTAAGGAAAAATATCAAAAACCGGGTGCTGTTTTTTTAGGTGTTGTTCATCGGTTAGATAGGCCAGTGAGCGGTGCCGTAGTATTGGCACGAACTTCTAAAGCCTTAGCGCGAATGAATGCCCTCTTTCGCGAACGAATGACAACTAAAATCTACTGGGCAGTTAGTCGTAAGAAACCCGCCTCTGCATCGGGTACACTCATCCATTGGCTAAAGAAGGACGAGCAAAAGAACCGAACAACAGCTTATACACGCGAAACACTTGGTGCCTTGCGTGCTGAACTTCATTACAAAGTAGTAAGTACTGCCGAAGGATTTTGGCTCCTTGAAGTAAATCCCATTACAGGGCGATCGCACCAAATACGTGTACAATTGGCCAGTATGGGTTGCGTTATTGTTGGCGATGTAAAGTATGGCGATACCCAAGCCAATGAAGATGGCAGTATTTGTTTGCATGCCCGAGCGTTATCGTTTTTGCATCCGGTAAAAAAAGATTTGTTGCGTGTAGAGGCTCCATTGCCTCATTCAACCGAGTGGAAATATTTTCAGAAATTCAACCCTTAAAAAGCGAATGGCAACACCACCGTGGATGGAAAAACTTAAACACCGCTGGAATCTGCAAAGTGGTTTGCAAGTGGTACTAGTCTTAGTGGTTTTTGCTTGCACGGGTACAACTGTTTTTCTGATAAAAAAACCATTATTACATTTTTTAGCAGGCGAACAAGGCGATACTGTAATGGCCTCCGTGTTATACTATATCCTGATTTTGCCCCTTTATAACCTTTTATTGTTGGCTTATGGATTTTTGTTCGGACAGTTCACTTTTTTTTGGGAATTCGAAAAGCGATTTATAACGCGCTTAAGTTCTATCTTTAGAAAAAACTAAATACTAATGAATATGAAAAAATACTTACTTCTTTTTAGTGCAGTTGTTTTAGCAGCAGCCTGTTCTTCGCCAAAGTATACTTACCATTTCGATCATTATGATTACAACAGCGGACGCAAAAATGCGGTAGCCGTACAAAAAGCTGAAGAGATTAGTCCGTTGTCAGTGAGTCCAGAAGCCTTGGTGGCCAGCACTGAAGCTTCCGTTATGGTGGAGGAAGTAGCTGCCCCTGAAGTAGAGTCGAAGCTTCAAACAATGGCTAATAACTATAAAAATCTATCGAAGGCAGAACAGAAAGAATTTAGAAAAGAGTTGCGCAGTGAAATGAAGAACTATGCCAAAGAAATGCGAACTGGCGAGCATGGCGCATCGGTAGCGGCTACAAAGGCTATGGACAAAGACCTTAAATTGGCGATTATCTTTGGTGCAGTTGGGCTTACCTTGAACTTAATAGGATATGCAAATTCCGTATTTTGGGTGTTAGGGGTAATTGCGATTGTTATTGGTGTAGTATTTTTTGTAAAATGGATTGCCAAGCAGTAAAAAGGCTTTCTTTAATAACCCAATAAAAACCCTGAAGCAATTCGGGGTTTTTTGTTGCCATTCAGTGCCCTGAAATCACATCTTTGGGAAGTACCACCGAAGCAATCTCTAACTAAACAAGGAAATATATATCAGGGATTCAACCTATTTATAAGTAGCTCTAACTGAATAATTATTCAGGTAGAGCTACTTATAGGTTTTAAATCAAGCGAAAGCTTTTAACGAATTAAAAGAAGTACTAAGCAGTAATTCCGTCAGCTAATAAAACAACTTTATTTTTTAACACCTCTACAACACCACCGGTAATAGTCAGCTTGTTTTCACCAGCCTTGCCTTTATACTCTACCAATCCATCTTTTAATAAACTGATAAGCGGAGCATGGTTATCCATAATCTGAAAGGAACCATCCGCACCAGGAAAGGTGGCAATGGTAACATCTCCTTCAAAGACTTTTTTCTCTGGTGTTAATATTTCTAGGTGCATAGATTTTTTAGTCAAGAGTTAAGATTTCAGCGAGTACATCGAAACCTTTACAGTTATTATCCTTTTGCTTCGGCCATCATACGCTCACCTTTCTCGATAGCCTGATCGATATTACCAACCAAGTTAAACGACATTTCAGGTAGGTGATCTAACTCACCATCCATAATCATGTTAAACCCTTTAATGGTTTCTTTAATATCAACCAATTCACCTTTTAAACCGGTAAAAGCTTCGGCTACGTGGAAAGGCTGTGATAAGAAACGCTGCACGCGTCTGGCACGGTGAACAACCTGTTTGTCTTCATCAGACAATTCATCCATACCCAAAATGGCGATAATATCTTGTAATTCTTTGTAACGCTGTAAAATGCTTTTTACACGTTGCGCGCAGTTATAATGTTCTTCGCCAACAATCTCTGAACGTAAGATACGTGAAGTAGAATCCAACGGATCAACCGCAGGATAAATACCAAGCTCAGAAATTTTACGCGAAAGTACCGTAGTAGCATCTAAGTGGGCAAAGGTAGTAGCAGGTGCAGGGTCTGTTAAATCATCGGCAGGAACATAAACAGCCTGAACAGAAGTAATAGAACCATTTTTTGTAGAAGTAATACGCTCTTGCATGGCACCCATTTCGGTGGCCAGTGTAGGCTGATATCCTACGGCAGAAGGCATACGTCCTAAAAGTGCCGATACTTCAGAACCAGCTTGTGTAAAGCGGAAGATGTTATCGACAAAGAATAAGATATCGCGACCTTTACCTTGTCCATCACCATCTCGGAAATATTCTGCTACCGTTAAACCAGAAAGTGCCACACGCGCACGTGCTCCTGGAGGTTCATTCATTTGTCCGAAAACAAAAGTGGCTTTAGAGTCTTTTAATTTTTCTTCGTCTACTTTAGAAAGATCCCATCCGCCTTCGTGTAACGAATGCATAAATTCTTCACCGTAGTTTACGATACCGGCTTCAATCATCTCGCGAAGTAAGTCATTTCCTTCACGCGTTCTTTCACCCACACCAGCAAATACAGAAAGACCTGAGTAGGCCTTGGCAATATTGTTAATCAACTCCTGAATCAATACCGTTTTACCTACACCGGCACCACCAAACAATCCGATTTTACCACCTTTTGCATAAGGTTCAATCAAGTCGATTACTTTGATACCCGTAAATAAGACCTCCGTAGCAGTAGAGAGTTCATCAAACGGAGGTGCACTGCGGTGAATAGGAAGTGTGCCGGTTCCTTTAGGTTGAGGTATACCATCGATGGCTTTACCCACCACATTGAACAAACGACCTTTAATATCTTCGCCAATAGGCATGGCAATAGGTAAGCCTGTATCGGTCACTTTCATTCCACGTACTAACCCTTCGGTAGCTTCCATGGAGATGGTGCGCACACGATCTTCGCCCAAATGTTGCTGGCACTCTAATACCACTAGCGTACCATCGTGCTTGGTAACTTCCAGAGAGTCAAGAATGTTAGGTAATTTAGCACCTTCGCCATCGAAGGCTACGTCTACCACCGGGCCGATAACCTGGGTGATCCTTCCAATATTCGCCATTGTTATGTAGTTATGATATTAAGGTCAGAAAATTCGACCGCAAAAGTAGGTTTTTAACCATCAAGTACAAAGGTTAGCCTCACGAATTATTGAAGGATAGTTTCGAAGCCCTAAGGAACTGATAAACAAGGATTTTAATCGACAGCTGGCGCATCCAAAGTTCGTGCGGCTTGCAAGACAATTCGAAAGGTTGTGCCTTGGTTTTCTTCGCTCGTCTTCACGAAAATTTTG